>JADJYJ010000010.1 GCA_016719785.1 Candidatus Amarolinea dominans | reverse complement strand
TTTCAATCGCCCGAAGGCGATTAGTGGTCTTGCGACTGCAGTTTGTTTCCGTGCCCCTTCCTGTGCTATCATTCCACCGGCGCTTCATTATATATGCCAAATACACGCCAAACATGCAAACCGCCCGTCGCCCCCGCCGAGTCGTATGCAATTTGTTCGGGAAACAAGTCGTTGGAAACAATCTAATCATAGTATAACCCTTTCTGCCCCCGCCGTCAACTCTTTTCCCCCACCAATTTCATGCCAATGCTCACGCACGTCTGGGCCCAAACCCTCCATGCCTTCCTCTCCAACCCCACCAACCTGTGTTTTTGTGGTCAAAAATCCGACCACATTGGGAACTGCTGATTCCTCTGCACTCTCTGCGACCTCCGCGGTGAAACATGCGGTTGCGTTTGGGGTTGCTGCGCGCTCTCGACGCCATTTGCCCGAACCAACCCGGCATGGTATAATTGCACTCGTTGCGGGTGTAGCGCAGGGGTAGCGCAACTGCTTCCCAAGTAGTGAGTCGTGGGTCCGAATCCCACCACCCGCTCACAAAACTCCAGTCGAAAGAATCACTGGAGTTTTTCTTTGCAGTGCGCACAATCACCAGGCTTTCATGAATCAGCGTACGCGACTTGTCCTCCTGCTGGCCCTCTGGCTGGCCTTTGCCTTGCGTCTCCATCAGCTTGGCTCACAGAGCCTTTGGTATGACGAAACGGTCAGCCTGACCCTGGCCCGCGCACCGCTCGGCGAGTTATTGGCCCACACCGGCCGCGACATTCATCCTCCGGGCTACTACCTGCTGCTGGCCGCGTGGCTGCAACTGCTGCCGGCCACGCCCGCGCCGGAGTTCGTCAGCGCCTTCTTCTCCCTCGTCGCGGGTATGCTCCTGCTGCCGCTCACCTTCATCCTGGGCCGACATGCACGCCTGCCCATCGCAGTCGCTGCTGGCGCGGTCATCCTGCAAGCCCTGTCGCCCTTTCACGTCTGGTACAGCCAGGAAGTGCGCATGTATACCCTGGCCGCGGCGCTTGGCCTGCTCGCCGCCTGGAACCTGCGGCGCACCCTGCCTGCCCACGCGGCCGCCGGCGCCTCACCGCGACGGTCACCCGCCCGCGCCTGGCTCTACGGCCTGGCCGCCGCCGCCGGCCTCTACACCCTCTACTACTTCGTCTTCCTGCTCCTCACCATCAACCTGCTGCTCATCGCTACCCGCGCCGGGCGCGGCCAACACCTGCCCTGGCGCCCCTGGCTACTGACCCACCTGGCGCTGCTGCTGGCCTACGCGCCCTGGCTGCCGCTGGCCTGGCGTCAGATCACCAACCCGCCTGTGCCTCCCTGGCGCAGCTTCACCCCGCCGCTGCCCCTGCTGCGCGAGAGCCTGTTGGCCCTGGGATTTGGGCAAGCGCTCCCAGCCACCCTGGCCAGCCTGGGCCTGGGCATCGTGGCGCTGCTGTTGCTGGCGGCGCTGGCCGGGACAGCTCACGGCGGCCTGCGGCCGCTACGACGACAGGATGCAGCGCCCGCGCCCGCGGTCCCCTGGCTGCTGGCGTACACCTTCCTGCCTGTGGCCTTGATCTACCTGGTTTCTGTCCTGCGCACCCCCCTCTACCATGTGCGCTACGTCTTCACCTACGCGCCGCCGTTCACCCTGCTCCTGGCCCTGGGTCTCGTCAACCTGTGGCGTTGGCGTGTGCGGGGCGGCCGAATCTTGGCCGTTCTTGCCTGCGCCGGCCTGCTCGTGCTCAGCACGCTCTCATTGCAGCGCGCCTGGCGCGATCCCGACTTCCGCGCCGACGATCACCGGGCCGCGGTGCGTTTCCTCGCCGATCGCTGGCGCCCCGGTGATCTGATCCTGGTCAACGCCGGCTACGCCTACACCGCGCTCCTCACCTACTGGGATCAGCCCATTGCCTGGCGCGGTCGCCTGACCGACTTCACCCCGGCCGCCGCCGCCAGTCTGATCGGCGCCAACGGCGCCATCATCCTGCAAACCGGCAGCGTTGACGGGCCGGCCAGCCTCGGTTGGGGCGACCCGGCCGCCGATTTCTACGCCATGCCGGCCGCTTCGATGGTCAGCCGCCTGCAAGCCCTCGCCGCCGCCGCCCCGCGCCTGTGGCACTACCGCATCTATGACACCGTCACCGACCCCGCCGGCCGCGTGCGCAACGCGCTGACAGATTGGCGCCTGTTCGAGGACGATGTCTTCAGCGGCGAAGCCAACCTGCGCGTGCAGGGCTTCTGGAGCCGCCAGATCGCCGTGGATCGAACCGCTGCCCGCTGGCAGGTAGGCAACTGGCTGCAAGTGGCCGGCGTCATGCAGGCTGCGCCCGTGCTGACCGCCGGACAGACCATCAGCGCCAGCCTGACCTTGCAGCGCGCCGCGGATCAGCCCGGTCAGGCGCTGGCGCTTTCGCTGCGTTTACTCGATCAGGCTGGCGAGGTGTGGGCGCAGGCCGATGAGCCAGTGGGCGGCAATCAGCGTGACCTGCGCTCCGTGGAGGCAGGCGAGATCCTGCCCCTTCCGCTACGCCTTGCCATCCCCCCGGGAACAGCGCCCGGCGCGTACCGCCTGGCCGTCATCCCCTACGACCCCGCCAGCGGCCAGCCGCTCACGACCGACGCCGGCGCCGCCTCCCTGCCCCTGGGCGATCTGACCATCGTCGCCCGCGCCCAGCCAACCCAAAGGCCGGCGCTGGCGGACTTCGGCCCACTGGCCCTGGTGACGGCCAGTTCGCCGGCCACGATCATCAGCCCTGGCGACGCGATCCCGCTGGAGATCCTCTGGCAAGCCGGCCAGGCGCCGGTGCGGCCTTCATTGGCGGACCTGGCGGACCTGGTGAACCTGGTAGTTGTGGTACAATTGCTGGCGGCTGATGACCGCGTCGCCGCGAGTCTGGAGGCGCAGCCCCTGGCGGGGCGCTACCCCACGTCGCAGTGGCTGGCCGGAGAATTGGTGCGCGACCGTTATGCCCTGCACACCCCGCACGACCTTCCGGGCGGGGTCTACCGCCTGGTGGTGGGCATCCAGCGCGCTGACGATAGCCAGCGCCTGCGCACCCCTTGCGGTATGCTGCCGTGGACGACGTGTGACATCGCCGTGATCAAACAGGTGGAAGTGCGTCTGTGACGAGGAAAAGCCAGGACTTTGACCGCAAGGCAACGACTGTGAGCGCAACAAAGGGGTGCGTTGACAGACAAAAAAAGACTTCGGATGATAACTCACCCGAAGTCTACACAAGTGCTGGTCGTGCACCCCTCCTCGAACGGCCATACGAGCTTACTGGTACTGGCTGGCTCAGGCCAGGCGACCCCGTGGCACCCGGGAGATACCGCTTAGTGCTGCTACCTTTCGGTCCTGACACAATTCACAGGCTCCCGCCGCACAGGACCCAACCATCAACGCTGCCCGGCCCCGCAGTCCCCGCACGACGAAGGCCCTCAAAGGGGAATTCAACCCCGCCTGGAGCGGATTTCGGGTTCAAGGCACCGCTAGCGCCCCGTCTAGCACGACCACACGCATCTTACCCGATTAGGAACGCTTTGTCAAACACTATCGCGGCCTCAGACGGGGCCGGGAATTCCTTAAGTCAACAAAATGGAGCAACATCATGACGAATCAGAGGCGCATACTGGCGCGTTTCGCCCAAGCCTCGCTGCTGACCAGCCTGCTCATCCTGGGGCTGTTTTTCTTGCTCAAGCCCGGCAGTGCGGCCGCAACCGCCGCTCCCGCCGCATTCTGTGACACGGTCACCGGCATCCCCCTGACTGAATGTGAGGCGCTGACCGCCCTTTACAACAGCACCGATGGTCCTAACTGGTTCGACAACTTCGGTTGGCTCACCAGCACCGCCCCCTGCGATGATTGGACCGGCATCCTTTGCAGCGGCGGGCATGTCATCGTCGTTTCACTCGGTTTCAACGGGCTGCACGGCGCCCTGCCGGCCGAACTGGGCAACCTGCCCTACCTGGTGGAGCTTGATCTCAGCTTCAACAACCTGGGCGGCGCCTTGCCCGATCAACTCTGGAACCTGACAGAGCTGCAAAACCTCTACCTGGGGCGTTCGTCCAGCGGCGGGCTTACCGGCACGATTACGCCAACAATCGGCAACCTGGTTGATCTACAAAACCTGGACCTGAGCAGCAACCGCATCAGCGGCACGCTGCCGTCCACCATCGGTCAGTTGACCTCGCTCAGGCTGTTCGACCTTTCGTCCAACCTGATTCAAGGCGCCATCCCGGTCTCCATCGGCAACCTGACCAACCTGCGCACCCTGGACCTCGGCCACAACCAGATGACCGGCGCCCTGCCCACCGCCCTGGGCAACCTGACCCTGCTGGAAGTCCTCAGCCTCGGCATCAACCAATTTGTGGGCGACGTTCCGGCCGAGTTGAGCAATCTCACTCACCTGCATTCACTCCTGCTCAACAGCAATCAGCTCACCGGGACGCTGCCGATCAGCCTGGGCAACATGTCTGAGCTGGACACCATCGAAATCTTCAACAACGATTTGACCGGCGCCATTCCACCGTCCATTGGCAACCTGCCCCTGCTGCGCACCTTGTCCGCCACCAATAATGACCTGGGCGGCTCGCTTCCGCCCGAACTGGGCAACCTGGCCGCGCTTCAGAATCTTTATCTTGGCTCCAATCACATCTCAGGTTCCATTCCCAGTCAGATCGGCAATCTCACGGCCCTGCACAACCTCGCGCTGTCAGCCAACCGCCTTGAGGGGGCGCTGCCGCCCCAAATCGGCCAACTCACTCAACTGCAGAACCTGTACCTGCAGGCCAACCAGCTTGCAGCCAACATCCCGGCCACCATCGTCAGCCTGACCCAATTGTCGCGGCTCGACACCGGCTTCAATGCCCTGGGGGCAGAAGCGGGCGCCCTGCCCTTCCTCGCGTCGAAAGACCCACAGTGGGCGCAGACACAGACCGTCTCTCCCACCAATGTCCAGTTGACGCAACCGCTGAGCACCAGCGCCATCATGACCTGGACGCCGATCCTCTATCAGGGCGACGGCGGATTCTACGAGGTCAGCTATGGCTTGCTCATCAGCGGCGCCTACCCCATGACCGCCACCACGAGCGACAAGACGATCGGCGCCCTCACGGTGACGGACCTCACCCCCGGCGCGGCCTACTGCTTCCGGGTGCGCACCTTCACCCCAGCTCACGCCGCCCAGCAAAATGCCATCTGGAGCGCGTACACAGCGCCGCTGTGCCCTGGCTGTGGCGATTTCAACGGCAACGGGGTGATTGACCTTGCGGACATCATCGCCATCAGCGAGCGCTGGCTACAGACCAGCAGTGATCCCGGTTGGGACGGCCGCTTCGATCTCGATGGCAGCGGCGTCATTGACATGATTGACATCATGCGCGTGAACGCCAACTGGGATTATCATTGCTGAACCTGAATGCAGAACAGCCTGCGCCCCGTGTTTTGGGTGCAGGCTGTTCGATAGGCGGAGAGGGAGGGATTTGAACCCTCGAGGACCAATAAGGCCCTACGCGCTTTCCAGGCGCGCGCACTAAGCCAAGCTATGCGACCTCTCCAAGCGATCTATGGGTCGCACATCCGATTATAGCAGGCGCAGCAGGTTTGGCCAAATAAAATTGTCGGCCAAGAGGGGGCGGCGCACGGTGACAACCATGCGCCGCCCCAGGAATGGCGGAGAGGGAGGGATTCGAACCCTCGAGGGTGATAAGCCCTACGCGTTTTCGAGACGCGCGCACTCAACCGAACTATGCGACCTCTCCCCAAGCGGGCAGATTATATCACAGCCCCAGGCTTGTCGCAAAAGCATCAGGGACAAAAAAGGAACTCATCGTGACCAAAGCACCACAACCAACCCCAATGTCGGCCGGCCGACGCATCTACAACTCCCTCTTTTGGATTATCATCTACCTGGTAGGCATGGTGATTGGCAGCGCGCTGGCCTGGCTGGTGGGCGCTGGTCTCAACGAGCAGATCGGCGCCGGCTTCTTGGGCGGCTTCGTCCTGCTCTTCATCACCAATCGTTGGGTGCGCCGCGTCAAGTCGCGGCCGAACTGATTGGAACCTTCTCCTGAATGACTGCGTCCACAGGACGCAGCACTGCAACGACCCCTGCCTCACTCCGGTCACCGCCACCAGGCAACACTGGCTCGACCAAAGCGCCGTTGGTGGACTGACGCCGAACGCTGCCCCGTTCGGCGTCAGGGGCAGCGGTGACCGCCACTGAGTCAGGCCCAAAATCTGGCGCAGCCGCCCCGATGGGGACTGTCGCCCGACTGCAACCAGGAGAAGAATCTACCATGTTCACGCGTCGCTTGTTCTCTACCCATGCTCTGCGTCGTCGCGGCATCCGCCGCCTGTCCACGGCGATTTCGGTCGCCACCTTGTTTGCCCTACTGGCGGTCCTGGTCAGCGCCTGCGCGCCGGCCGCCACCTCCATCCCCTCTACCTCCGATGCGTCTACCTCCGTTCCCGTCACCAGAATAGCCGAAGCGACCGTTGTGCTGCGGGAAGAGATACTGGCAGCCCCAACTATCATCGCGGCTGCCCAAGCGCCAGTGCCCGGCACACCGTGCTGCTCCACCGGCGGCAACACCACCGTCAACGGCGAGCCGTACGATGCCACCTTCTTCGAGAACTATGGCACCAACCCGTTCATTGACACCGAGGACGACCATCTCTCTACCTTTGCCCTGGATGTGGACACCGCCTCCTACACGGTCATCCGCCGCTTCCTCCGCGATGGCAACTGGCCGGACAAGGATGCCGTGCGCGTCGAAGAGGTGATCAACTACTTCGACTGGCGCTACGCGGACCCCGAAGAAGGGGCGTTTAGCCTTCACCTGGAAGGAGCGCCGTCGCCCTTTGGCGGCGACAAGTATTGGCTGGTCAAGATCGGCGTGCAGGGGCGGCACATCAACACCGAGCAGCGCCAGGACGCGATGCTGACCTTCGTGATTGACGTTTCTGGCTCGATGGCCGCCGAAAACCGCCTGGGGATGGTCAAACGGGCGCTGCATCTGCTGGTCAACGAGCTGCGCAGCAGCGATCGTGTCGCCATTGTCGTCTATGGCAGTGACGCGCGCATGGTGCTGCCGCCCACCCGCGCATCCAACTCCGAAACGATCCTGGAGGCGATTGATCGCCTGGAGCCGGAAGGCGCAACCAATGCGGCAGCGGGCCTGCAGATGGCCTATCAGGTCGCCAGCGAGGCCTATCGCGAGGGCGAAATCAATCGCCTGATCCTCTGCTCGGACGGTGTAGCCAACGTGGGCGTGACCGGCGCCGACGAGATTCTGGCGACCATCGAGCGTTTCGCGCGGCGCAACATCGCCCTGTCCACGGTGGGCTTTGGCATGGGCAACTTCAACGATGTCATGATGGAACAGTTGGCCGACAAAGGCAACGGCAATTACGCCTACGTGGACACGCTGGAAGAGGCGCGGCGCATCTTCGTTGAGAACCTGACCGGCACGCTGCAAACCATCGCCAGGGACGCCAAGATGCAGGTCGAATTCAACCCCCAGGTGGTCAGCCGCTACCGGCTGCTGGGCTACGAAAATCGCGATGTTGCGGACCAGGACTTCCGCAATGACAAGGTGGATGCCGGTGAAGTCGGCGCCGGGCACAGCGTCACCGCGCTGTACGAGATCAAGTTCCATGATGGCGCTCCGCCCGCGGATCAGGCGCTGATGGCTCGCATCCGCTACCAGGACCCGACCAGCGGTGAGGTCGTCGAACAAGATGCCGCGCTGGCCGGCGAGGACTTCCAGGCGCGTTTCGAGGCGGCCTCGCCGATGTTCCAATTGGCCGCCGCGGTGGCCGAATATGCCGAGATTTTGCGCCAATCCTACTGGTCAAAGGAAAGTCGCATGAGCGATGTCCAGGCGTTGGTGCGCCGCCTGACGGATGATTTGCCGCAAGACGAACAAGTGAACGATTTCCTCGATCTGGTCAATCGGGCCGCCGCCCTGCAGCGCTAAAGATCCTCCACCGCGCCCCGCTCACCCTTGCGTCTCTTGCACCGGACTTCGGCGTAAGAGACGCAAGTCGCGTCCCGCCCATGACGCTCTCGCAATCGGTGCTTGCTCACCATCAACGACCGTGGTATAATCGGCGCGCTGTCAACAAGAAGGCACAATGCACAACCGGCGCTGAGGGACGTGAGCAGGCGATGGATAAATTCCAGTTCAATATGGTCCAGGTGACGCGCACTGTGCCCCTGTTTAGCTCACTCCCCTCTTCTGATTGGGAAGCGGTTGCTGAGCTGCTGAGTGGACATTGTTACCCCAAAGATTCGTATGTCTGCTTCGAGGGCGATCCTCCCGAAGCACTTTTTATCGTTTGGATCGGCCAGATCAAACTGCTTCGCCATTCCGAACAAGGCCGCGATGTGGTGCTCGATGTCATTGGGCCGGGTCACATGTTCGGCGAAATGGCCGTTCTGGATGGCGCCCCCTATGACACCACCGCCCAATGCCTGGAAGATACAGCGGTGGTGACCATGGCCCGTCGCGACTTCTTCGAATTGGTCCAGCGCCATCACGCCCTCTCCATGGCCGTCATCAGCGAACTGAGCCGCCGCTTGCGCAATACCACTGACCTGGTGCGCAGCCTGGCGGTGGACCGCGTTGAGCAGCGCATCGCCCGCGTGTTGCTCAAGCTCGCCAATGCCACCGGCCGCGTCACACCCGAAGGCCTGACCATTGACATTCCACTCACACGCCAGGATGTGGCCGACATGACCGGCACCACCGTTGAAAGCGCCATTCGCGTCATGAGTAACCTGCGCCGGCAGGGCCTCATCACCACGCTGCGCGGTCGCGTCGTTCTCACCAATGTGTCCGAACTCCGTGTCGTGGCCGAAAAATGGTAAGGGCCTGATTCTCCTGTGAAAATTCGTACATACAGCTCTTGACAAACGCCGATGTTTGTGATATGATTCACATGCCGGTGAGTTGGGATTTGAAGCTGTCGAATACACATGGATCAGAATCGTATTACGCAGCCGGCGACGAGCAGTGGGGGGCTTGAAGTCAGTTGTGATTCGCGGTTGATGGGTTGTTCTGATTGTGAATGACCCGGCTCAGTCGGTTAGGCACCTGCCTGTTCATCGGTACCTCCTTTCGGTGAATGCCCGGTGTTGGGGAACGCCGGGCATTTGCTTTGTCAGGCAAAAAATAAAAAAGGACGCAGCCTTGTGCTGCGTCCTTCTTGTTGACGAACGTGGAGAGTCTCCTCACATCAGACGGCGGCGCCGCACGAGCCGCAGAAGCGGTCGGTGGGGCGCAGCGCCTGCCCGCACTGCACGCAGAAACGCTGTGCCGCAGCCGCAGGGCGTGGAGCGACGCTGTGCAGGGCGGCGATTTCCGCTTCCAGCCCCTGTTCCAAATCTGCGGCGGTGTTCCGGCCAGGGCTTACCCCCGGCGGGCGGTGCAACGCGGCAATTTCGGCTTCCAGCCCCTGTTCCAAATCTGCGGCGGTGTTCCGGCCAGGGCTTACCCCCGGCGGGCGGTGCAACGCGGCAATTTCGGCTTCCAGCTCCGTGTCCAGAACCGCGGCCCGTTGTTCGGCCAGATAGGTGTCGAGCCTGTGCATGGCCTGCAGCGCCTGTTCGCGCAGCCGCCGGTCATAGACAGGATAATCAGCAGCCGACACCTTGCCTGTCTGATAATCAAACTCCAGGTCCTTGATGGCTTTGAGCGCCATGTCGCGCTGCGCCGTCCATTCAGCCAGAACGTCCGCGCTGACCATCAGCGTCTGCGAACGGGCTGTACTGGCCAACGGCCAGGCCACGGCGGCGATGACAGCCACCACAATGAGTACCATCACGATTGCAGTGATCAAGGCCAATCTCCTACGCGTGCTTGGGCTGCGCCGCGGCCGGCGCCACAGCCGCGCTGCGCACAGCAACCGTATGGGGCCAAAGAGCGACCAGGGTGCCCAGGGCAAGCACAAGGCCCCCAATCCACAGGAAGACCATCAGTGGGTTGACGAACAGCTTGAAGGAGGCCGTGTCGCCATTGCTGTCCCAACCCGCCAGCACTGCGTACAGATCCTCGGTGGGGAAGATGCGCAGGCCCACTTCACTTGTGGGCTGATCCGGCGTCTTGAAGTACAGGTTTTTCCGCGGCTGCACCACGCCGATGGGCTGGCCGTTACGGGTAACCTGCAGAGGCGCGAACACCTGGGTGTGGGTGGGCTGCTGAATTTGGCGCAGGCCGTTGTAGGTCACGACATAGTTCTTGATCGTCAGGCTTTCGCCAGGCTTGAGGGTGCCCTGTGTTTCCAGTTGAAAGAAGCTGTTGCCGATGATGCCGAGCGCCATCATGATGATGCCCAGGTGTACGATGTAGCCACCGTAGCGGCGCTGATTCTTCTGGGTCAGGTTGACCAGCGCGCGCGGCCACGCTTCGCCGGTGATGCGGCGCCGCGCAGACGCGCCGCGGACAAACTCCTGCAGGATGGTTGCCAGCACGAAGGTGCATAGCGCGAAGCCGACGAGCGGCAACGCGTCGCGCAGACCGAGGACAAACAGGAGCAGCGGTACCAGCGCCGTCGCCAGGAGCGGCCACTGGAAGTTTTTGCGCAGGGTCTCCTTGGTGGAACGACGCCAGCCGAGCAGCGGCCCCGCGCCCATCAGGATCAACAGGACGACGAAGATCGGACCGTTGACTTTATTGAACCACGGTGCGGCCACCGATATTTTGTTGCCGGTCAGCAGTTCGGAGAACATGGGAAAGGTAGTACCGAAAAAGGTGGCAAACGCGATGCCCACAAACACCACATTGTTGAACAAAAAGCCCGACTCGCGGCTGAGCATGGAGTCAAGCTCATTGTCGCTGCGCAGCAATGGCAGACGATCGAGCAACAACCACAGGAAGCCGAAGATGGACAGGGCGATGAAGCCCAGGAAGAGCGGGCCGACGTTGCTGAGGGCAAACGCATGCACCGACTCGATGACGCCGCTGCGGGTGATGAACGTGCCGATGAGCACCAGTTCATAGGTCAGAAAGACAAGGACAAGGTTCCAAACCTTGAGCATGCCACGGCGCTCCTGAATGACGATCGAATGGAGAAAGGCTGTCGCGGTCAGCCAGGGCAGGAGGCTGGCATTTTCGACGGCGTCCCAGGCCCAGTAGCCACCCCAGCCCAACTCGATGTAGGCCCACTGGCTCCCCATCAGGATGCCGAGCGACAGGAAGAGCCAGGGGACAAGCGTCCAGCGGCGAATCGAGCGAATCCAGGTGTTGCCAAGCTGTTTGGCGGCCAGCGCGGCCACGGCAAAGGCAAAGGGCACGGCCATGCCCACGTAGCCCAGATAGAGGCCGATGGGATGGATCACCATCCAGTAGTTTTGCAGAAGGGGATTGAGACCGGTGCCATCGGCGGGCATGAAACCCAATTTCTTGAACGGGTTGGCCGCGAAGATCACGATGACCAGGAAGAAGGCCGACGTGGTCAGCAGCGTGGCGATGACGTACGGCATCAACTGGCGGTGCTGGTTGCGAAAGCCAATCATGGCGAAGGCTGAATAGCCAGACAGGATGAGCGTCCAGAAGAGCAGTGACCCGGCCTGTCCGCCCCACAGCGCCGAGAATTTATAGAAGGGCGAAAGGTCGCGTTCAACGTGACTGGCCACATATTCGAATTGGAATTGATCGGTCAGCAGCGCGATCCAAAGTAAGACAGCGGCCAGCAACACCAATGCCGCGACGGCCAACACGGCATTACGTGCGCTGGCAACGAGGGCCAGGTCGTCACGCCGCGCACCGATCATGGCCAGGACAATACCGACGAGGGCCACAACAAGCGCCAGGGCAAGCACGGGAAAGCCCAAATCTAGCAACATGCGCATCTCTCCTTGAAATGGGGCAGGACAAGACAGGTCTTATGCCTGTCAACAGCGGGGTTATTTACAGCTACCGCCGGAGGTCAACTGATCCAGGCAGTTGTTCAGTTCGCTTGCGGACAAGGGGCCGATCTTGAACCAATCCACCGTGCCGTCAGCCCTGATAAAGAAGGTTTCGGGTACGCCCTGAATGCGGTAGCGCCGGGCAATCTGGCTGGCCAGGTCCGGGCCGTTGGCGTAGGTAATCTCGTACTCTTTCAGGTAACGCAGTGCGACAGGTTCCTGATCCAGGTAATCCACGCCAACGAAAACGACGCCGCGGTTGGCGTAATCAACAGAAGCCTTCTGCAGGGTTGCCGCTTCTTCCTTGCACGGGTCGCACCAACTGGCCCAAAAATTGAGGACCACGACTTTGCCTTCGAGGTCGGCCAGGCTGAGCGTGTCGCCAAAACCACCGCGGTAATCTGCGAAGAGCGAAAGGGAGAAGTCGGGCGCGGCGCCGGCCGAGGGACGCGGGGCCTCGCGCTTGGCCACCAGGGCATAGGCAAAGAACGCCACGAACAGGACGGCGATGGCAATCACCGCCCAGCGCACGGCCTGGCTATTGGAAGGCGGCGCGGGCGAGACGGCAGGATCGAGCGATGAGTTAGTCAATCTTGCGCAACTCCTCTTGTAAGCGTTGTAACTGCTCCACGGGCAGATCGTCAAGCGGCGCGGGCGTCACGCGGGCAACAGCCGTGAGCGGGCGCCGCGTCCAACGGCGCAGGGCGTAGAAGACCCAGGCCCCGGCGAGGGCGAGCGCGGCAAAGGGAACGACCCAGGCCAGCCAGTTGAAGCCCTGGCGCGGCGGCTCACCGAGCACCTGCGGCCCGTACTGCTGAATGAAGTACGCCTTGATCTCAGCGGTGCTGGCGCCGGCCGCCAGTTTTTCGGCAATCATTTCGCGCATCTGCTCACACGCCTTCAGTTCGCAGGTGTCGAGGCGCACACTGTTGCAGAGCGGGCACCACAGTTCACGAGCCACGGCCGTCACCTGCTCCGTGGTGACGGTTTGCTGCGCCAGGCTTGCGCCCGGCAGCAGCAGGATGGCGACCAGCCACAGGCCCAACAGGGCGCCAGGCAGCCACAAACGACGGATGCGAGAGGGATGGGAGGGATGGGAGGGATGGGAGGGATGGGAGGAATGGGAGGAATGAAATAGACGAAAGCTCATTTCTCACCCTTGAAGCCTAAAAATTCGTAGACGGTGATCGGTTCGCTGCGGCCCCGCACACGCATTTCGCCCAGGCTGCGCACTTCCACCGCGGAAAACACATGGCGATAGGAGTCTGCGCTCAAGAGGACCTGGCCGCCGTGCGACATGGCCTGCAGGCGCTGCGCCACGTTGACGCAGTCGCCAATGGCGGTGAAGTTCATCAACTGCGCTGTGCCGATATTGCCCACCAGCGCCTTGCCGGTGTGCAGCCCGATGCCAAAACTCAGCCCCTGGTTGCCCGCGGTCTCCCGTAAGACATGCTGTCCCTTCTGAATGTCGGCGGCTGTCTGCAGCGCGCGCCAGACATGGTCTGGTTGGCGCGCCGGTGCGTTGAACATCGCCATGGCGGAGTCGCCCATAAATTTATCTACCGTGCCGCCAGCCTTGAGCATGGCATCGGCCGCAATCGCCAGGTACGTATTCAGGATTTGGACCAGCTCGCGCGGATCGAGCACTTCGGCAAGGGGGGTGAAGCCGCGAATATCCACAAAGAGAACCGTGATTTCCTGGATCTCCCCGCCCAGTTGCGGCATCTCTGCCTGGGACATCAACTGCTCGGCCACCGGCGCAGAGGTGTAGCGCTCGAACAGGGCCTTGATGCGGGCATTCGCTTCATCCAGGCGGCGCTGCAGTTGGGCGTTCTCCTGGCGCAGGCGTACCTTTTCGATCACCTGGCTGATGCGCGTGCGCAATTCCTTGAGGGGAAAGGGCTTGCTCACGTAGTCATCGGCGCCGGCCTGCATTGCCTCCAACGTCAGCTTTTCCGACGTTAGCGCGCTCACCATGATGATGCCGGTAATCGCATTGTGGCTGCGGACTTCACGCAGCACGGCCATGCCGTCCAGGCGCGGCATGATGATGTCCAGCAACATCAGGTCAGGTACACGCTGGCGATAAATGCTCAAGGCCTCCACGCCATCCGCGGCCTCTTGCACGGAATACCCTTCAGCCTGTACCACCTTACGCAGCAGCCGCAATGTTTCTGGTTCATCATCCACCAGCAGTATGTGGCGTAAGCGGTCTTCCATCTGTTCTGCCCGGTTCTGCCCGGTCCTCCCCTGTCCATGGTCTTCAGTGTGATCGCCGATGTTTGCGTAAGAACAGCACGCGCCCCCCTCGGTTGAGCCTGGGCAATTATAGCATAAGCGAAAAGGCAATGCCAACCTGTTTTTGTCCCCGAACAAGACCGGCGGCCGGACTGTTCGCTTGTAGAAATTATTCCACATGCCCACGCGGGCTAATTTAGAAGCAGCACGGTTGCACATGGCCGCATATTCTGGTATACTAACGTTGAGTTGTCTATCCCCTGTACTTTTGCCACCCGGCAACGTCGGCAGAACTCTCTCAATGCAACCCAAAGACGATGCCGTGGGCGTGAATACCATCACCGCGTGAGATTGAGGAGGAACCATGCATCGTCGTTTGTGTTTTTCATTGATCGTCGTGATCGTGGCCGTGAGTACCTTCGTGGGCGGCGGCACGGCGGCAGCCAGTAGTCCTGGTCAAGGAATTGTCAGCCGCCCCGCCCAGGCAAGCGGCACCATCTACGTCGTACGCGCCGGCGACACCCTGGGACGCATTGCGGCGCGTTACGGAACAACCGTGCAGGCGCTGATGAATGCCAACGGCATTCGCAACGCCAATTTCGTTTACGTGGGTCAACGCCTGGTCATACCTGGCGGTAGCAGTGCGGTCAGCCCGCCGGCCGCGGCGCCCACCTCACCCACCCCCGGCACGTACATTGTGCGTCGCGGTGACACCCTGTCCTCCATCGCGGCCCGCTACCACATGACCGTCGCCAGACTGATGCGGGCCAACAACCTCGCCAATCCCAATGTGATCTATGTCGGTCAACGCCTGGCCATTTCAGGCGGCAGCACCGGCGGCGGCGCCATAGGCGGCGGCGCTCCATCCAGCCCTGCTGTCAGCGGCCGCTGGATTGATGTTGATCTCAGCGCCCAACGCCTAACCGCTTACGAAGGCAGCCGCCCCGTCTTCAATGCGTTAGTCAGCACCGGCCTGCCGCGCACGCCGACCGTCCAGGGACGTTTCAAGGTTTATGTCAAATACCGCTCTACCACCATGTCCGGACCAGGCTATAACTTGCCTGGCGTGCCGTACACCATGTACTTCCACAAAGGCTACGGCCTGCACGGCGCCTATTGGCACAACAACTTTGGCCGCCCGATGAGCCACGGTTGTGTCAATCTGCGCACCGCCGATGCTCAATGGCTGTTCAACTGGGCGCCGGTGGGCACAGTCGTCAACATTCACGGGTAAACCAGTCAACAGCCCAGCCTGTACCGGTTCGCGGCCGGTGCAGGCCGGGCTGTTTTCATGCGCTGGCCCAATTGGCCTGAGACAGGCTGACCCGGCCAGGCTCGGGTTCTCAGATTATCTCCCATCACGCGTGAGACACCCATTGCCTTGAGCACCAAACTCTTTCGCGGCTGGTACGCGGACATCATGCTGCTGGCCGTCACTGCCATCTGGGGCGGCACCTTCGTGACCGTTCAGAAAGCTGTGGCGACCTTTCCCGTGGTCACATTTCTCGCCATTCGCTTCACCCTGGCCACCCTGGTCTTTCTTCCCTTACTCCTGCGGCCGCTGTCCACCGCCAGAGATCCCGGGCGCTACCGGCGCGTCCTGCTGCCCAGCCTGCTCATCAGTGTCACCTTGTTTGCCGGCTATGCCTTTCAGACCTACGGACTGCGCTTCACCACGCCAGCCAAGGCCGGATTCATCACCGGTATTTCGGTGGTGCTGGTTCCTCTCGGTTCGGCGCTCTTCCTGCGGCGTCCGCCCCATGCCGGCGCATGGCTCGGTGTGGCGCTGGCCACGGTGGGCCTGGCCGCCTTGACGCTGAATGGCGACCTCAGCATCGCGCCGGGCGATCTGCTCGTCCTGGGCTGCGCCATCTCCTTTGCGGCGCAGATTCTGCTCGTCGGCCACTTTGCGCCCCGCTTCGACGCCGTACCCCTGGCGGTTGGTCAAATTGCCGGCGTCGCCATCCTGAGCTGGCTGGTGGCGCTGGCTGTGGACGGCCCGCCCACCTGGCCGGGCCGTCAAGTCTGGTTTGCGGCCGCTTTTACCGGTGTCATGGCCACCTCGTTTGCCTTCTGGGCGCAGACGAAGGCTCAGCGCCTGACCAGTCCCACCCACACCGCGCTCATTTTTGCCACCGAACCGGTGTTCGCTGCCATCTTCAGTTTTCTCCTCATTGGCGAGCAGTTGACACCGCGCGCGATCGTGGGCTGTGGACTGATTCTGACTGGCATGTTGGTGTCTGAGTCAGGCGTGTGGTTGCGGCGGCGCCGTCAAGCGACCCCAACAGGCTAAACGACCGGCGGCTGGCGCCCTAATCATCGTCGTCGCCTCCCTTGGGCAGGCCATACAGCCACCAGAAGCTGTCCGCCGGATAGAGGCCGCGCAGCCCGGGATCGAGCAGAAAGGCCCCATCGCGCCAGACATTGCGCAGTTGGCTGTCCAGGCGCCGCAGGTGGCCCTGTTCAGCCAGAATTTCGAAGCCGGCGCCCGTCGCCTCCGTCAACAACAGCGCCAGGCGCACGCGCGCACGCACCTCAGCCGGGTACGTGCTGGCACAGCCACCGCGCCGAAAGCACTCGTCCATATACCAACGCCAGGAGTCCAAATTGCTCTTGATCTCCTTGCGCACAAAGGACTCCCACGACGCCCGGTAGGTGCGGCGGGCCTGATCAACGGCCGCCGCTACCTGTTCGACACGTGACCGCTCGGCTGGCTCCAGCGCCGCCGCCCGGAACTGCAGCATCTGCAGGCGGCTGAGCAGCCCGCCCAGGGTCATTTTGGGCTGCTGTGTGCCCAGCGGCCCCTGCACGACGATCTGACGGAAGAGGCGATCATCCAGGAGATAGTCGGACAATTCAGATGCCATCGCCTCGGCCACCACAAGTTCATTCGTCAATTGATTCATTTGCAACATGAGAACGGGCTCCTTTCGTGCAGCAATCGAAACGGATGGGGTCAGGAACATTTTCCTGACTGCTGAAGGAGGTCGCAGGCGGGAGAAAACACTCTCGCCAGGGACTTCCGGCGGCGGGAGGCAACTAGGAAGGCGGGGAACAGGCTTACGACCGGTGACAGCATAGCACGCGCGCGACGCTCTGTCAAGAGGCAGGATTTGGGCCAATCCGGGTCGGGTTCGGGTACACGTTGAACCGCGTGTGCGTTTGTTCCGAATCACGCAAGTTTGTGAGGATCGGTTAATCATGATATAATCTGACATAGCAGCCATCACGATAGATCTCAACTCGTAGAAAGTAGCAGCAAAAGTAAGTAGAAGAAGGAGGCTCAGATCGGTATGGCAGAACCCAAAACAGCCAGGAAGCCGACCGCTGAGGTGAGCGGCGCCGTCTCGCGTCGTGAGTTTCTCATGTATGCCTGGGGCGCTTCCCTGGGCGTGCTGGCGGCCGGATCTGGCGTCGCCTCGTATGCCTTTGGCCTGCCCCGTTTCAAACCAGGTGAATTTGGCGGCGAGTTCAACCTTGGCCCCGCGTCGGCGCTGCCCGCAGTCAATGCGGCGCCTGTGCCCAACACCACCGGTAAGTTCTGGATGGTGCGCACCGAAGATGGGGTGAGGGCACTCTACAAAGTGTGTACGCACCTCGGATGTCTGTATGAGTGGGACACACTCAACTACCGTTTCCAGTGCCCCTGCCACGGCTCCCGTTTTTGGCTCGATGGCAGTTTGATGCGCGGCCCGGCCGCCCGTGGTCTGGATCAATTCACGATTCGAATGCTTGACGGTTCCGGCAATGTTGTGTCCGAAACCACCGGGTCCGACGCGGCCGTCCAGGTGAGTGACCCCAACTTCACGGTGATGGTAGACACCGGCAAACGCCTGATGCGCTCCGGTATGACGCCAATCCCGGGCGGAGAGCAGCAGGCGCCAGCCCCAGGCGCACCGCCCATCCAAAAATCGTAATTTTTTCCTCGTTGTCTCAGCGGTTAGGAATGAGAATTAAATAAGTGTCCGCTTTGGTGCTGTCTGTATGCTCAGAATTTGCTCGGAACTGGACAGTTGAAAAATTCTCATTCCTTAGCACTCGGCGCCTGCCTCCAGGCATGCCCTGAATCTGCCGAATCGTTGAGAGACCGTTCTTCAGAACATTCTCTTGAAGGAGAGCCTTTATGAGTGTTTTGCAGGATCTTCGTAGCAAGGGCATCCGCCCTGTGGCGGCCGAGCTGGCCGACGAAGCCATCACACGCTTCACAGCAGGTCTCAGTTGGAACGACCTGCGCGGCATGCTACGCGGTGATCCCCCAGGACGTCCAAACCCTCGCCTCCAGTTGCATTCGGAGGCCTTCTGGCTGCACATCAAGCCCTCTTTTTATCATGCCAGCGTCACCAAACTGACGCATACCTTCCGCATGGGCTGGTTGAGCACCTTCCTGTTCCTGCTGGAGACGATTACCGGCATCTTCCTGATGATCTTCTACGCGCCCACGCCGCGTTCGGCCTATACGGATATGCTCAGAATCCTCAGCAATGTTCCCCTCGGCTCGCTGATGCGCGACCTGCACCGGGCCGGCGCCGAAGCCATGGTCATCGTCGTCATCTTTCATATGGCGCGTACGTTCATCACCGGATCGTACAAGAAACCACGCCAATTCACCTGGTTTACCGGTGTCATCCTGCTGCTGGCCACGCTCTTCTTGAGCTTCAGCGGCTATCTGCTGCCGTGGGATCAGTTGGCCTTCTGGGCCGTCACCATCGGCACCAGCATGGCCGAAGCTGTGCCGCCGCCAGCGGTTGGCAACGCCATCAACCTGATCTTGCGCGGCGCTCCAGACATCGGCGCGGCCGGCCTGCTGCGTTTCTACCTGCTGCACGTGCTCTTCGTGCCCGCGCTGCTGCTGATCTTCTTCTTCGTGCATTACTACAAGGTGGTCCACTTCGGCATCTCGCTGCCCGCGCGTGAAGAGGAGGTCGGTCAAGACACCGGTAAGCGTGTCCCGGCCGACAAGCGTGTTTACTTCCTGCCCGATGTCATGATAGATGAAATGCTGTTGACCATCCTCGCGACCCTGGCACTGGTCGTCTACTGCGTCTTCCTGTACACGGCGCCGCTGGAGCATCACGCAGACCCCCTGGTGACGCCCTTCCACACCACGGCGCCCTGGTACTTCCTCTGGATTCAGGGCCTGCTCAAACTCGGCGACAAAACCTTGATGGGCGTGGTTCTGCCCGGCGTGGTCTTTGGCGGCCTCGCCATTCTACCCTATGTGGACTTCAACCCGAGCCGCCGCGCCAGCGACCGCAAGCTGATCCTGTCAGCCGGGGTCGTGTTTGCCCTGGTCATGATCATCCTCTCCTACATGGGCACGCCGAAATATGGCGTGGCCGGTGTTCCCGCACAGGAAGTGATCCAGGAATTCATCCCGGTCGAAGGGGTAGGCCCGGTGCGCGTCTTGATGTATGAAGGGCTACCCGTCGGGCAATACGATACCGAGGACCCCGCATCTTACCCGAAGGAAGGCGAGTTCGCTACGGTCTTCGAAGAGATCCACTCTGAGATCGGCAAATTGCCTGAAGAACTGCCCAACGGCCACGGTGTGATCGTGATCGAGGACTGGCAAGAGGGTCTGAAGAAGTTGACTATGCGCATCTTGTGGGACAATGTGACCTCAGGACAGACAGACACCTTCGAAAAGATCATCTACGTGCATCGTGATTCGATCTACGGCGAGTAGGCGAGGAGAAAAACAGTCCATGAAACTCGTACAAATTACGGTGGGCATCGTCGCCACGATCCTGACCCTGGTCATCTTGCTCTTTGTCGGTCTCGGCGAGCCTAACCGCATGGCCGCTGAAGAAGCCTCCCAGTTGGGCAAGTCTATCGAGGAAGGCGCCCTGCTGTTTGGTGAATACTGCAAGCCGTGTCACGGCCCGCAGGCCAAGGGCATCGAAGGTCTCTGCCCGCCGCTCAACGATCAGTACTTCTTCACCGGTCGCCTGAAGGACGTGGGCTATCCCGGCACGCTGCGCGACTATGTCAAGTCAACCATTGCCGGCGGGCGCCTGGTTTCCACCCGGCCGAACCTCTACGCCGGCTCCATGCCGCCGTGGGCGCAGGACTTCGGCGGACCGCTGCGCCCCGACCAGATTAACAACCTGACCGATTTTGTCATCAACTTCGAGAAGACGGCCGGCCAGGAGATGGGCATGCCCACACCGACGCCGGAGGCAAACGATCCGGTGTCACGCGGCAAGGCGATCGTTCTGGGCAAGGGCACCTGCTCTGCCTGTCACAAGATCGAAGGCACCGCAGCCGCCGGCGTTCTCGGCCCCGAACTAAGCAAGATCGGCAGCATCGCCGAAACCCGTGTGGCCGGACAGTCGGCCGCAGACTACATCAAGGAGTCCATCGTCAACCCCAGCGCCTTCCTGTCGCCGGGCTTTGCCGACAACCTGATGACCAAAACCTTCGGTCAGACCTTGACCGCGGATGAAATCAACGACATGGTGACCTACCTGTCCACGCTGAAGTAGTCACCATTGCAACGGGGTGAGCGCCACGCTCACCCCGTTTGCTCAAGGGAGATGAGTCATGAACAGCGAGCGTGTGACCGCTTTACGAAGATTCAGCCTGCGGCGGCCTGGAGTCTGGGCCGTCCTGGGTTTGCTGCTGGCGCTCCTGCTGGTTGGCGTTGCTGGCGCTCAAGGCGGCGGCGACAAGGCCCGCGGCGCCCAGATCTATGATGCCAACTGCGCGGTGTGCCACGGCCCGGATGGCAAAGGCCGGGTGGGCGCTACGCTTTCCAGTGTCTTTTCTTCGATCCAGCCTGATGCGCTGATTCGCCAAACGGTCGCCAACGGCATCGCCGGCACGGCCATGCCAGCTTGGCTGCAGCCCGGCGGCCCGCTCACCGAGCAGGACATCAGCGACCTGGTGGCCTTTATCGAAGGGCTGAGCGGCGGCCGGCCCGGCGAATTTCCCACCCCTGCCCTCAAACAGATCACGCCCATCGCCACCCTCGCGGACGTGGCCGGCGATCCGACCGCGGGCGCCGGGCTGTACAGCGAAAACTGCGTCATGTGTCACGGCGACAAGGGCCAGGGTCGCATCGGCGCGCGGCTGTCCAAAGCCTTTTCCGGCATTCGCCCCGATCTTTCGGTGCGCAGCACGATCATCAACGGCATCTCTGGCTCGGCCATGCCGGCCTGGTCACAGGCCAAAGGCGGTCCCCTGACCGACGACGAGGTCAACAACCTGACCGCGTTCATCCTGACCCTGGCGCCAGTGGGCGATGCGGCGGCCACAGCCGTTCCTACGCCGGCGCCGGCCCCATCATCGGGCCTGCTGCTGCCCATGTGGGCCGTGGCCGGACTGGTCGGCATCCTCCTGCTGCTGGCGGTCGCGGTCGTCATCTTCGCCCGCGCAGCGTAGGGAACCAACCGGGCGGCGCAGAATCCGTGTTCATCCGTGTTGATCCGGGTCCGTTAGGACACAGATCCATGGGGATGAACACGGATTTTTCTTGTCTCTGCGAGACAATGTCGTAGGGGTAGGTCCGGCCTCCTGGCCGGACGGCGCTGTCACGCCGGCGCAACCTCTCGTGGCGCAAGCCGCTGGCTTGCAGCGCCCACACAAGAACGCATGATGTGTCGCAGAGGGCGCTGTCACGCCGGAGGCGTGACCTACGGTATTGGGGATGTTCTTTTGTCCGACGAGCGACGCCAGAGCCACCCCAGACCAATCACCAGCCCCACTCCGCTCAACGCCAATCCCCAACGCCAGGCCGGCGGCCGGAAGCGCAGGGAGACCGCGGTAGTATCGGCGGCGATGGCCACCGCCTGAAAGGCGAAGTTGGCGCGGCGGATCGCCAGGCGGCGGCCGGCCTGATCGGTCGCTTCCCAACCGGGATAGAACGGCTGGCTGATGACGAGATAGGCCGGGCCGCTCGCCTGCACCTGCACATCCAGGCCGTTGGCAACGGTTGCGGCTGTAGCTGCGCCTGGCCGGCCGGCCAGCGCGTCGCCGCCCTCCACCACCACCTGTCGGGCCGGATCGAAATCAGCCCGGTGAATGGCCTGCCAGGCCGCCTCCTGATCGCTGACCACGATGGCCTCCTGGCTGATGATGGCCCGCGGCAGGGCGCGGCGGTTGCGGAAGATCGCCAGCTCGCCCGGGCTGTCAAAAACCTTCTCGAATTTGTCCCAGTCCAGCGTCACGTCCTTGCGCGCCACTACAAACTGCGCACCGAGGAAATCGTACAGCGGGCTGGAGCGGCCGGCCGGCCCGATGCCTTCCCAGTAGCGCGTCACGTCGGCCAAAACCAGCGGATTGACGATGCCCCAGATGTCCTCCAGGCCGGCGACCAGCGCGGTGTTCGGCTGCCAGAGTTGTTCGATGTCGGTACGCGCGTCCAGACGCCAGGCGCCAGGCTGTTGGCGCAGGAACGCGAGGATCTGCGGCTGTTGGTACGCGGCGGTTGGATCCTTGGGGCTGCTGTCGAGGGTCGCGCCCGGGCTGCCCAGGTCGAGCAGGATGAGCAGGCAGGCGAGCGCGCCCAGCGTGGCCGGCCGCGCCCAATTGGCCCGCCGCGCATGGAAGATGGCAAGCGTTGCCAGCAGCAGTCCGGCCAGCGTGGTAATGCCGATCGCGGCCACCGCCACGCGGATGAAGACCGTCTGCTCTCGATCCTGCGTCAACAGCAGCGCCAGGTAGATCAGCGGCAGGCCGATGGCGAGCACGGCGGCGGTCGCACCTTTGAGCAGACGCCACACCCGCGCCACGGCCTGACCGGCCTGGTCGTTCCAAGAGCTGAGCAGGCCGTGCAGCCCAAAGGCGACCAGCACTGCCAGACCCAGGTCGGTGAGCAGGAGGAAGCGCGCCGGCGCGCGCAGTTGCGCAAAGCCGGGCAGCAGCGTCAACCAGCCGTGCGGCAGGGAGTAGAAGCCGAGCGCCAGGGCCATGCCCACCCCAGCCAGGGCCAGCCAGCGCCAGGCGCGGCGGTCGGGGTGCAGCAAAACGGCCAGCAGCGCCAGCACCAGGGGCAGGATGCCGAGGTAGCCGACTTCGACGCGGTCCCACGGCCCCCAATGGAGCTGGGGCCCGCGGCCAAAGAAGGCCGGGACGACCAGGCCGATCCACTGGCTGGGCGAGAGCGAAAACTGCGAGGCCTGGCCGTAGCTGAAATCGGCCCGTTGGGTGAAGGGGGTGTGCAGGGCCGCGGGCAGCAGCACCGGTGCGGCCAGCAGGAAGGCCAGCGCCAGGGTGATGAGCAGCCGCCCCGTCAACGCCAGCGCCGGGGCGGCCGCGGCGCCGGCGTGAAATAGATCTCCAGCAGGGCCAGCGCGACCAGGGCCAGCACGATGATCAAAATCGTTTGCGGGTGTCCGGCCAGGGCGGCGAGGCCCAGGCAGAGACCGGTCAGCAGCGGGCGGCTGGGCCGGGCGGCTGGCCGGGCGGCTGGCCGGGCGACTGGAAGTCGCGGCAACGGGGGCGAAGTCCACCTGCGTGGACTGGGCGCGGAAGGCCCACAGCACCCAGGGGAGCCAACTGGCGGTGGCGAGCAGGTTGTAGTTGCCGAAGTGGGTCAGGAGGGGGTCGGAGAACATGAAGGCGAGGCTGCCGGCCAGGGCGGCCCACCAGGTCAGGCCCGCGGGGGCCTGCTCGGATGTGGCGTCAGGTGAAGTCAGCAGGGAGCGCAGGAGAAAAAACATGCCGGCGCCTGCCCAGAAGAAGTGGGCGATGCTGAGCAGCTCCAGGTGGCGGTAGGTGAGGGCGGGGGTGAGGAGCAGGGTGAGCAGGGTGGGCGGATAGAGCCAGCCGGCCTGCACATCGGCCACATGCGGCGCGCCCAGATAGAGGTGCGGGTTCCAGAGCGGGAGATGTCCGGCGTGCAGACTGCGCTGCGCGAAGGCGTAGATGGGGTAGAGGAACGAGGCCAGGTCGCCGCCGTCGGCTGGGGTGTAGGCCACGCCGCTGAGCTGCTGCCAGAAGAAGGCGGCCGTGGCCAGGGCCAGGAGGCTGATCCCCCACCAGGGGCCGCGCCAGGCAGGCCGCCGACGCTGCAACCAGAATCCCAAGCCGCCCCAGGCAGCCAGAACGATCAGTACGATGAGCATCCGTTGCCTTTCAGTTGATCCGGAACAACTGGCCGTCGCCGTCCTTGTCGCGCAGATAGAGCACCGGCGTGGCCCAGGCCAGGCCGTGTTGTGGGGCGAAGAGCAGACGGCGGCCATCGGCCAGGCAGGTCGCCAGCGGTTTGCCCTGGGCCAATGAGCGGTAGAAGCGCTGCATGAAGGCCAGTGCGGCCGCCACACTGACGCTGAACTGCATGGCGACGACGGCCGGGATGCCGGCCAGGAGCAGTCCCGGCCCCAGGCCGGTGAAGAGACTCTCCGCGCCGGCCTGGGCGGTCTGGCAGGCGCTGGCGTAGAGCAGACGCACCTGGCGGCCGCTGAGCGCCGCGGCCAGGCGCGCCGCATCCACCGGGTCTGGTTCACAGTAGTCGTTCTCGAAGACGAGAAAACTGCCGTCGCCGCTTGCGCCCGCGGCCGCGAAGGCAGGCAACGCGCCAAAGCCGCCGTGCCCGTCGAAGTGAACGATCTGCACATCGTCTGTATCGGCCAGGCGGCCGGCCAGGTGTTCGAACGTGGGCGGCGTCAGGTGCTCGATCACCACCTGGCCGGCCTGCAGCAGCGGGGCCAGGGCGTTTTGCAGCGAAGCGGCCTCCTGACCGGGCGGCAGCGGGGGTACGCCCACCGGGCGCGCCTCGATGAGGAGAATGCGCAGGGGCGGCTTGACGCGCAGCACCGGTGTGGGGCGGCCGAACGCGATGTGCCTGGTCAAGGTGACCTGGGCGGGCGGCAGCAGGAAGGCGTCGTCGTCGTGCAGCAGCTCCCAGGGCAGCGCGGCCAGGGGCACATCGGCCGGACCGGTAGTCAGGATGAGCGGCAGCGGCTCGCTGGCTTGTTGGGCGTTGGCCAGGTCGGTGCGCTAGCAGGGCGGCCACCTCGCTGTCGCTGAGCAGGGTTTGCCAGAGACGGCGGCCCACCTCGGCGGCCAGGTCGGCACGCGGCCGGCCGTTACGGTCGAGCAGGTTGGCGCGACGCAGCGCCGTCAGCACCGCGGCATCCTGGGCGGCGACCCGCGCGGTGGCTGCATCGAGGCAGGCGATGATGGCAGCGAGCGCGGCCGGCGCAAAGGGCGTCGGCAGCAGATGCGGCTGGCGCGGGGCATCGCCGCCCAGACGGCTGTGGCTGGTCAGGCTGAACTGCCCGTCCGCGGCCAGGTGCAGGGTGAGGTGATGGGGTGGTTTGGGCGACGCGCGTGTCGGTGTCATTTAGGAAACTCCGTGGCTGCTCAGGCGGTCAAGGATATGGACAGGATTTACAGGATTTACAGGATGAATAGGATTGACATGTTCACATCAGCCCGGCTTGGCGGCCACACGACTCAACGCGGCCGCAAGGATCGCGCGGTCCACGTCATCCAGACCGCCGGCCAACACGCCCGGATCGCGCTCGCCCGCGAGAATGTGTTGCAGCGCTTCGCACAAATGGCGCCAGTCGGCTGTTTTTTGCAACGGCTCGATGCGAGACAGGAACTCGCGCCGGGCGCCGTCGTCGCCCTGCACGGCGGCCGCCAAAGTCTCCAGGATTGGCTGCCACTGCTGCAGGAGGCGTGCCATTTGATCCCCGCTCTCAGCGGCTTGCCGATGACGCTGCGCATAGTCGTTTAGGCCCATCTGCTCGAACAACTCCGCTGCCTGCCGCAAATAAGGGCGCGCCTGTTCTGCCTGGCCGATTCTGCGCAGCGTCCAACCATAGTTGCCAGTTTGGGCCGCAATCGAATAGCGAGAGCCAATCGCTTCGTAAATCTGGACAGCTTCGTGTAGTAGAATTTGGGCTTGGATGGGTTGACCGCGAGTCAGCTCCAATTTCCCCAACGCGGCGAGCACGTTCGCCTCGCCCAGCCGGTCGCCCACCTGCCGGAACAGCGCCAGCGCCTCCCCATACGACGCCAACGCTCCCTCCCGGTCGTCACGAAATTGCTGCACGTCGCCGATGGCCTGGAGCACGTTCGCCTCGCCCAGCCGGTCGCCCACCTGCCGGAACAGCGCCAGCGCCTCCCCATACGACGCCAACGCTCCCTCCCGGTCGTCACGAAATTGCTGCACGTCGCCGATGGCCTTGAGCACGTTCGCCTCGCCCAGCCGGTCGCCCACCTGCCGGAACAGCGCCAGCGCCTCCCCATACGACGCCAACGCTCCCTCCATGTCTTTACGAAATTGCTGCACGTCGCCGATGGCCTTGAGCACGTTCGCCTCGCCCAGCCGGTCGCCCACCTGCCGGAACAGCGCCAGCGCCTCCCCATACGACGCCAACGCTCCCTCCATGTCTTTACGAAATTGCTGCACGTCGCCGATGGCCTTGAGCACGTTCGCCTCGCCCAGCCGGGCGCCCACCTGCCGGAACAGCGCCAGCGCCTCCCCATACGACGCCAACGCTCCCTCCCGGTCGTCACGAAATTGCTGCACGTCGCCGATGGCCTGGAGCACGTTCGCCTCGCCCAGCCGGGCGCCCACCTGCCGGAACAGCGCCAGCGCCTCCCCATACGACGCCAACGCTCCCTCCCGGTCGTCACGAAATTGCTGCACGTCGCCGATGGCCTTGAGCACGTTCGCCTCGCCCAGCCGGTCGCCCACCTGCCGGAACAGCGCCAGCGCCTCCCCATACGACGCCAACGCTCCCTCCATGTCTTTACGAAATTGCTGCACGTCGCCGATGGCCTTGAGCACGTTCGCCTCGCCCAGCCGGGCGCCCACCTGGCGCGCCAACGCGAGTCCCCGCTGCGCACTGGCAAGGGCATTCGTATAGTCTCCCGCCAGCCGCAATATAGTGGAAAGACGACTCCACAAATCCACAACCGTTTCTTCCTCACCAACATGCGGAGATTCACTGACTATGCGCAAGGCGATCGCGATCTCGTTCCAATAGCCGCGCTTATCCAGGCTGAGGGCATGCCACCCGGTCAGGAAAGCCGCCGCCCTCGCCGCAGTCGGCCAATCGCCGGCCGCCAGCCAGTGCCGCGGCGCGGCCAGCACCTCCTGCGGCGTCACCGCGGCGCCGCTTTGCCAACGCTGCGTCAGGAACTCAGCCGCGCGGCGCTGCACCGGCGCGGGGTCTGCCAGCCGCGCCAGGCCAAAGTCACGCACCAGCGGGTGGAACCAGTAGCGTTCCCCATCCTGGTAGAGGAGGCTGCGCGTGCGTAAGATCTGGCCCGCGGCGGTCCAGGCGGCCGCGGGCAGCGCGGCCACCGTCGCCGCGGCCTCATCATCGAACGGCGTGCGCCAGACGGAGAGACTGGTCAACGCCTGCTGGCCGGCCGGCGGCAGGTGGTCGAAGGAGAGGGAGAGGGACGCTTCCAGGCTGCGCAGTCGTTCGGGTACGCCGTGGAGGGTGGCGTCGGTCAGTTGGGTGCGCCGCTCGGCCAGGGCCGCAGCCAGCTCGCCCAGGTTGGGCCAGTCACGCGTCAACGCGGCGGCCAGTTCGATGGCCAGGGGGTGCCCGGCCACCTGCAGCAGCAGGGCTTGCGCGCCGGCGGTCTGTTCGGCAAGCATCTGCGGGTTGGGCAAATGCCTTGCCAGCAGGCGCACTGCGGCATCCCCGGGCAGCGGTTTGAGTTCGAGCAGCAGCCAGCCCGGGCAGCGCACCGCCTCGCGTGTCGTAATCAACGCCAGGCAGCCGGCCGGCAGCGCGCTGAGGAAATCGAGGAAACTCCCGCGGTCGGCCGCAGTCTCGAAGTTGTCTACCACGAACAGCGCGCGGCGCCCGGCCAGGCTGTGCAACACCGCGGCGCGGCGTTCCGCGGGCGGCAGTCCCTGTCCACTGGGAACGAAGGAAATCTGATCGGCCGCGCTGTCGAGGAAGGAATCAACGCCCAGGCCGTTTTCGCACGAGTGGAAGGCAATCGCAGGCGGGTCGCCGAAGCGCCAGGCCTGACGACCGATCATGTGGTGAGTCAGCGCGGTTTTGCCAATCCCGCCGACGCCCCAGATGACGATGCTCTGACCGGCCTCGAAGGCCCGCGCGAGGCGTGGAATCTCCTCATCCCGGCCGACGAAGAACGACGGCGCCGCCATGAACGGTGCGGCTGCTGTGAACGGTGATTTGAGCACGGTTTCCTCCGCAAGGTCAATTGGTCACATCAATCGCAAGCTCGTTGATCACGTATTCGATGAACGGGGACATGCGGTGCGACGTGATTTCTTCAGGAGTCAAGCCCTGTGCTTGAATTGGCTCCAAAATGCGCCCTGCAGCAACGCCCAAGCGTTCCAGTCTCGTGCGCTGATCATAGAACGTCAAGTCTGGTGAAACCACAATCAAGTCAATGTCGCTGCCCTCGTGTGCGGTGCCGTCAACTTGCGAGCCGAAGAGCCAAATACGTTCACAACGAATGTTCATCTTCTCAAGTTCACGGCGATAACGTTGGATTATTTCTGCAAGTTGGGGTGTAGTTTCAACCATGTCAGCGTCTCCTCGGTCTGAAGCAAGTAGTCTCGAGCAACGGGTGCAGGATAATCTCTGAGCGTTCGTGACAAGTCCTCGGGATAGCGTGTGGGAATGCTGGCATTATTGACCTTACTAACGAATTCGAGTAACGGCGTGGGTGTCGGGTCTCATTACGCACCTCCGTTAAGCCTGTTTCACATTCTACTCTCTAGCGTCTGTTTGTGCAAGACTCTGCGAAGATGAACTGCAAATGTCACTCCAGGTGCAAGATTGCCCAAGCACAGGGGGTGTGGTAGAATCCAACCAGCGCGAAGGCGCTTCGTGAAGCCGCCCCAACCGACCACGCCGGAGAGGAATGCCATGAAGATCGTGACAACCGACGAGATGCGCGGGCTGGAGAAGGCGACCGACGCGGCAGGCTGGACCTACGGCGATATGATGGAGGCCGCGGGCAAGGCGGTGGCCGCGGCGGTAGAACGACGCCTGGGCCATCTGTCCCCCGGCCCGGTCGTGATCCTGGCCGGGCCGGGCAACAACGGCGGCGATGGCCTGGTGGCCGGCCGCTGGCTGCGCGCCTGGGAGTGGGACGTGCGCGTCTACGCCTGGAAGCGTCCGGGCGCCCGCAGCGACAGCAATTTCCACAAACTGGCCGGCCTGGGCATCCCGCTGGTGCATGCCGAGGCCGACGCCGACCGCACTCACCTGCGAACCTGGCTCGGTGAAGCCGCCATCGTGGTGGACGCTCTCCTGGGCACTGGCGTTTCCCGTCCCATCGAAGGCGACCTGGCCGCCATCCTGGCCCTGACCCGCGAGGCCGTCAGCGAGCGGTCGCGGCAGACCGGCCAAGCGCCGGCCGCAGATGAAGATGCCGACACGGCCGGCGCCTTGTTCAACCTGACGGAGCCGCTGGCCGAATTGGACCGCCTGGATGACCTGCAGCCGGGCAAGGTCGAAGTCGTGGCGGTTGACTGCGTCAGCGGGCTGGACTGCACGAGCGGCGCAGTGGACGCGGCCGCGCTGCCGGCCGATCTCACCGTCACTTTTGGCTTTCCCAAGCACGGTCACTTCCTGGGCCGCGGCCCCGCGGTCACCGGCGCGCTGCTGGTGGCGGACATTGGCATCCCCGGCGACCTGGCGCAGGCCATCAGCCTGGAAATGGCGACCCCGCGGGCAGTGGCCGAACTGCTGCCGGCCCGGCCGATCACCGCGCACAAGGGCGCCTTCGGCAAGGCGTTGATCGTGGCCGGCTCGGTCTACTTCACCGGCGCGGCCGGCCTGGCTGCACAAGGCGCCACACGCGCCGGCGCGGGCCTGGTGACGCTGGGCGTGGCGCGACCGCTGCATGCCATCCTGGCCCCGGTTCTGCTGGAAGTGACCTGGCTGCCGCTGGCGCACGACATGGGGGTATTGGCCAGCGACGCCGCGCGTATGCTCAACGAAAAACTGGCAGGCTACACGGCGCTGTTGATCGGCCCTGGCCTCAGCACCGAAAAGGAGACCGGCGCCTTCCTGAAAGCCTTCTTCCAAACCGAAGAACCGAAGGCCCAACAGCGCAGCGCCATCGGCTTTGCTGCGTCTGCGCCTGAGCGCAGCGCGAGCAAAGAAAACGAGCGGCCTGCCGGTCCTCGCACGGACCTGCCGCCGCTCGTGGTAGATGCGGATGCGCTCAACTGGCTGGCGCAGCAGGAGGACTGGCCGGAACTGCTGCCGGCCAACTCGATCCTAACGCCGCATCCGGGCGAAATGGCGCGGCTGTGCAAGCTGGAGATGGATGCCGTGCAGGCCGACCGCTGGAATCTGGCAGTTAGCCGGGCCACAGCCTGGAATCAGATCGTGGTGCTCAAAGGGGCCTTCACGGTCATCGCCGCGCCCGACGGTCGCGTGCGTGTGCTGCCCTTTGCCAACCCGGCCCTGGCCACCGCCGGCACCGGCGACGTGCTGGCCGGCGCGATCACCGCGCTCCTGGCGCAGGGCCTCGCGCCCTTCGACGCGGCCGTGGCCGGCGCCTATCTCCACGGCCTGGCCGGCGACCTGGCCAGCCAGGAAATCGGCTTCGCCGGCGTCGTGGCCGAAGACATCGTCTCCTACCTGCCCGCCGCCTGGCGCCGCCTCAGCGGCCGTTAACGCCCTGACACCCTCACCCATGCCCATTGCTGCGGCTGCGCATCTGCTCTTCCAGCACTGCGCGGCCGCGGGCGCTCAAATCGCCGACCAAATCCTCCGCACGTGACGCCATCTGCTCAGCGCGTTTCACGGCCGGCCGCGCGGCCGCCTGCGCCTGCTGACGCGCGTCGTTTGCGGTCGTCTGCGCCCGGCGCTTCAGATCAGCGCCCAACTCCGTCAACTGATGCCGCGTCGCTTCACCCGACTGCGGCGCCCGGTACAACGCCAGCCCAAAACCAACCACCGCGCCGATAATCATTCCCCAAACCATAGCACGTCTCCTTGCACACGAATTTTCGATTTGCGATTGCCGATTGCCGCTCTGCACTTTGCACTTTGACCTATTCAGCTTTCCCCAACAGCACCTTCACCGATTTCTGCCATCCCGCGACCTTGCTCGACATCTTGATGGCCGGCTGCACCACCTGGTCGCTCATGAAGGTGGCGGTGCCGCGCACGGTGCCAATCGTCTCCTGCGTGGCGGTCAGCATCGGCTTGATTTCCTGCTGCATCATGCGCGTCAGCGTGTAGATCTGCCAGACCAGCACCGTCAGCAGCGCGCCGATGATGAACAGTTCCAGGGTCACGAAGATGATGAACAGGTCACGCACGATAGCTGCCACCGGCGGATGCGTGACGAGCAGATAGATGATGCCGACGAACAGCAGAACGGCGACAACGACGCCAATGATGATCCAGATTTTTGTCTTTTTATCCATGATTCCTCAATCCGGCCGCCCCCAACGGCGGCGCTCCTCTTACCTGACCGCGGCGCTGCCCTCAGGCGTCACCGCGGCCGCTGACATTGTTACGCTTTGTGCAGGCGGGCGCGCACCAGGGTCAGGGCGGACGCGGCGCCCAGCGTTCCTGCCACGATCTGCACCTGGCCGAGGGCAGGAAAATGCAACGCAGCCCCGGCTAGCTGGCCGGCCGCAAAACCGGCCAACGAGGCCAGCGCAAACCATCCAAGCCCTGCAAGCGTGCGCCCCTGCCAAGCATGAAAGAGCGCCGCGTAGAGCAGGGCCAGGGCCAGGCTGAGCCACAGCGCCGGATGCACCAACAGATCAAACAGCCCGGTCAATGATGCCTCCCCCCAGGCAGGCGTCGCCCTCATAGAAAACAACCCCCTGGCCTGGTGTGATATCACGCAAAGGCAACTCGAACAGCACGCGTACCCGATCACTACTCAGCGGCACGACTGTGGCCGGCGCCGCCTGCGCTTTGTAACGGATGCGGGCCTGCACCTGGATTGGCGCGGCCAGCGGCTGTCCCACACCCCACGCCACCTGACTGGCGGTCAGTTCGGTCTGGCCGAGCGCCGCGGCTGGGCCAACAATCACCGCGTTGCGGGCCGCGTCCAGGCGCAGGACGAAGAGCGGCTCACGGGCGCCAATCCCCAGGCCCTTGCGCTGACCGATGGTGTAGAAGGCCAGGCCCTCATGCTGCCCCAGCACCTGCCCGTCCGCGCCGATGATCGGGCCGGACTGCACCGCGGCCGGCGCCCAGTCGGTCAGGAAGCGGCGATAGTCATTGTCGGCCAGAAAACAGAGGTCCTGACTCTCACGCTTGCTCGCCACCGTCAGGCCGCGGGCCGCCGCCAGTTCGCGCACCTGCGGCTTGGTCAGTTCGCCAAGCGGAAACAGCAGATGCGCCAGTTCCCGCTGCGTCGCCATGTGCAGCACGTAACTCTGATCTTTGGCCGCATCCACGCCCCGGCAAAGCTGATAGAGCGGATACTCCAGGCCATCCCAGGCGGCCAGCGCGCCCTGCGCCGCGTTCACCTGACGGATGCGTGCATAATGCCCGGTGGCCAGGTAATCGGCGCCCAGCGCGGCTGCGTAATCGAACAACACCCCCAGGCGAATGGTGCGATTGCACGCCAGGCAGGGGTTGGGCGTCAGCCCGTCGCTGTAACCCTGGATGAAAAAATCTACCACGTTCTCTTTGAACGGCCGCTCTACATTGAGCAGGTAGAATGGAATGTCCAGCGCAGCGGCCACGCGGCGGGCGTCGGTCACGGCCTCCAGCGAACAGCACTTGTTGCTCGAGGCCTCGCCGCGGTCGAGTTCGGCCCACAGGCGCATCATCACGCCGATGACGTGATAGCCCTGCTCCACCAGCAGCGCCGCGGCCACGGAACTGTCCACGCCGCCGCTCATTGCGACGACAACGGTCGTCTCATGCCTCACGGTCATCGTGGAATCGCCGCTATCCACTCGTCCAGCGTGGCCGCGCTCTCGATCCTGGTCTGCAAGTGCAGCAACTGCGCCTCAGTACACGCATTCAGCCGCGCCAGCACCGCAGGCGCCAGTTCGGCCCCGAAGCGATAGCGGGCCAGGGTGGGCAGCAGGCTGCGCAGAGTCGCCATGCGGCCCTCTGCGATCCCTTCTGCATGTCCTTCCAGCCTGCCCTCTGCGATCCAGGCAGTGGCGACTTCGCCGGCCACGGCCTCGGCCGACGCCTGCGCAGAAAAGATGTCGGCCACGCGGCGCTGCCAGCCCGGCAAGAACGGCTCGACCCCGATCACATCGCCTACTTCATACACCTCCGGCTGCAGCGGACTCTGCGCCCGGTAGACGTAGATGCGCTTCCCGCGCATGTCCACATCCCACACCACCTCCGCCCGGTTGTTGAAGTACAACTCGCGCTTGCGCCGCTCCTGTGCCCGCCGGTTCGAGGGCGACCGCGTCTCCACCACCAACTCCGGACACCCGTGCAGAATCAGGCGCTGACTCGGCCCGGTCGGCTGCGCCGTCGCCGCCCGTTTCCACGAAATCAACGCAATGTCAGGCTTGATCACATCGCCGTTGCTCAACAAACATTCCATCTGATCCGGCAAGCCGGCGCCAAATCCCGCCTTGCGCGCCGAAAGATCCAACATCGCCTGGATGTTCCCCGCCACTGTGCGCTCGAAGAAGTCGGTCATCTCCTGCCATACCAGCCAGCCGTTGTACAGCTCGACTGCCTCCCCATCCAGAATCATCTCGGCATTGTCTATCGTGTACGGCCCCACACTGCGACCATACGCCTCCAGGATGTCGGTCGGCCAATCGCGCCCTTCCCGCGCCAGCCCACTCCGCACCAGCCCGGCCGGCCTCCGATGATCGGTTCGCACCGGTCCCGTCAACGTCACAGCCATGTTCTTACCTCTCCATTTCTCCTGCGCCGGCGCCAGGCCAACTTCGCACTCGTTGCAGCAACGGTCGTCTCATGCCTCACGGTCATCGTGGAATCGCCGCTATCCACTCGTCCAGCGTGGCTGCGCTCTCGATCCTGGTCTGCAAGTGCAGCAACTGCGCCTCAGCGCACGCATTCAGCCGCGCCAGCACCGCAGGCGCCAGCTCGGCCCCGAAGCGATAGCGGGCCAGGGTGGGCAGCAGGCTGCGCAGAGTCTCCACACGTCCCTCTGCAATCCAGGCCGCGGCGACCTCGCCGGCCACCGACTCGGCTGACGCCTGCGCGGAAAAGATGTCGGCCACGCGGCGCTGCCAGCCCGGCAAGTACGGCTCGACCCTGATCACATCGCCCAGCTCGTACACCTCCGCCTGCAGCGGATTCTGCACCCGGTAGACGTAGATGCGCTTCCCGCGCATGTCCACATCCCACACCACCTCCGCCCGGTTGTTGAAGTACAACTCGCGCTTGCGCCGCTCCTGCGCCCGCCGGTTCGAGGGAGACCGCGTCTCCACCACCAACTCCGGACACCCGTGCAGAATCAGGCGCTGACTCGGTCCAGTCGGCTGCGCCGTCGCCGCTCGTTTCCATGAAATCAACGCAATGTCAGGCTTGATCACATCGCCGTTGCTCAACAAACATTCCATCTGATCCGGCAAGCCGGCGCCAAATCCCGCCTTGCGCGCCGAAAGATCCAACATCGCCTGGATGTTCCCAGCCACCGTGCGCTCGAAGAAGTCGGTCATCTCTTGCCACACCAGCCAGCCGTTGTACAGCTCGACTGCCTCCCCATCCAGAATCATCTCGGCATTGTCTATCGTGTACGGCCCCACACTGCGACCATACGCCTCCAGGATGTCGGTCGGCCAATCGCGCCCTTCCCGCGCTAGCCCGCTCCGCACCAGCCCGGCCGGCCTCCGATGATCGGTTCGCACCGGTCCCGTCAACGTCACAGCCATGATCTTACCTCTCCATCTCTCCTGCGCCGGCGCACGGTCCTACGACCGCCCTACAATCGCGTTCCCACCGGCTCTCCTGCGCTCATCTGGCGCAGCCGGCCAACCAGCGGCGTCAGCGCATCCGCGACCGCCTCGATATCGGCATCGGTCGTGCTGTGTCCCAGGGTCAGGCGCAGATGGCCGGCCGCGGCGATCGGATCAATGCCCAGGGCGGTCAGCACGTGCGACGGCTCCTGCGCCGCGCTGGTGCAGGCCGAACCGCTGGACGCGGCAATGCCGGCCATATCGAGGCCCATCAACACCCCCTGAATCTCCAGGCCGCCGAGCAGAAAGCTGGCATGATTGGGCAGGCGTTGCGTGCGGTGACCGCTGACCCGCACATCAGGAATTTCACGCAGCACGCGGTTGATAAGGCGGTCGCGCAGAATGGCCTGGTGCGCGTTGTTGGTGACACGCGACATCTGCGTCAGCGTCAGCGCCGCGGCCATGCCCACGATGTAAGGCACATTCTCCGTGCCCGCGCGGTGCTTCGTCTCCTGGCTGCCCCCGGTGACCTGCGACCACAGGGACGTCCCGCGGCGCACATAGAGCAGGCCGATCCCCTTTGGCCCGTAGAACTTGTGCGCAGAGAGGGCCAGCAGATCAACCTGCAGGTCCTCGACATCGAGCGGCAGCAGGCCGCCGGCCTGCACTGCGTCGGTGTGAAAGGTAATGCCCCGGCTGCGCGCCAGCGCGCCAATCTGCGCCAGCGGCTGAATGGTGCCGATTTCGTTGTTCGCGTACATCACGCTGATGAGTACGGTGTCCGGGCGCAGGGCCGCCTCAAAATCGGCCAGCGACAGCAGGCCATCCCCGTCCACCGGCAGCACAGTCAGCGTAAAGCCGTAGCGGTCGCGCAGATCGAAGGCTGTCTGCAACACAGCCTTGTGCTCCACCGCGGAGACGATCAAATGCTGGCCGCGCCCGCGCGCCTGCTGCGCCAGGGCCACCCCGCGCAGGGCCAGGTTGTCAGCCTCTGTGCCGCAACTGGTGAAGACGATCTCATTGGGCTGGCAGTTGAGCAGATGCGCGATGTCCTGGCGGCTCTGGTCAATGGCGCGGGCCGACTCGCGCCCCAGGCGGTGAATGCTCGACGGGTTGCCGTAGCGTTCACTGAAAAAAGGCAGCATCGCCTCCAGCACTTCCGGCGCGACCGGCGTTGTGGCGGCATGATCGAAGTAGATAAGACGCTCTTCAGCAGGCATGGCACACCATCCAGAATTAGAATCGTCAACTCGAACCGGTGTTGATTCTAACATCGTGCGCGCTGGCTGTCAAGCAACGTCGGAGGTCAGCAGGAATCGCGCCAAACGCCCCTTCGCGCTGCGCGTGCTTCGTGTTGCTTCGCGGCTTCGTGCTCCAAACGCCCCTTCGCCGCGTTGGCAGAACCCCGCGGACGTGCTACAATAGATGCCATCTCTCTGCCTGAGGTCTGACCTGTGCCGCCGCTGCCCAAAATCTGGAAGATTGCCGAGCCTGCCCCGCCTGCCTTCCTGGCGCAGGCGCCGCACCTGCACCGCATCCTGGCGCAGATTCTGTTCAACCGCGGTCTGCGTGACCCAGCCGCCATCGAATCGTTCCTGCAAGGAATCACCCTGGTCAAAAACCCCTACAACCTGAAAGGGCTGCCCGAAGCCGTCACGCGTATCCGCCGCGCCCTGCGCCAGGGCGAACGCATCGCGGTCTACGGCGACTTCGACGCGGACGGCGTCACCGCCACCACGCTGCTGGTGCAGACGCTGCGCGCCTGCGGCGGCCAGGTGGAGCCATACATTCCACACCGCGTGGATGAAGGCTACGGCCTGAACAACCGCGCCCTGACCTTTCTGCGCCAGCAGGGCTTTGCGCTCGTCATCACCGTGGACTGCGGCATCCGCTCCGTGGCCGAGGCCGAGCACGCCCGCGCCCTGGGCCTCGATCTGATCATCACCGATCACCATCACGTCGGCGCGGAGCTGCCCGACGCGCTGGCGGTCATCAACCCGCGCCAGCCCGGCTGCCGCTATGGCTTCAGCGGCCTGGCCGGCGTGGGCGTGGCCTACCGCGTGGCGCAGGGCATCCTGCGCGCGGTCAGCGCCAATCAGCCGCGCGACAGCCGCGGGCCTGGCCTGGATGAAAGCGATCTGCTCGACCTGGTGGCGTTGGGCACGGTGGCCGACATCGTGCCGCTGCTGCAGGAAAATCGCGAGCTGGTGCGCCAGGGGCTGGTGCGGCTCAACCGCACGCCACGCGTGGGCCTGCAAGCGCTGATGCAGCAGGCCGGCGTCACCACGGGTCAGGCTGATACCACCGCGATCGGTTTTCGCCTGGCCCCGCGCATCAACGCGGCCGGACGCCTGCAATCGGCCATGCTCGCCTACCAACTCCTGTCCACTCAGGATCAGGCCGAGGCGACCGCCCTGGCCAGCCAGTTGGGCCAGCTCAACACCAAGCGCCAGGAGTTGACCGAGCAGACCGTGCAGGCCGCACGTCGCCAGATCGAGGCCAACCCCGGCAATGGCCTGCTCCTGCTGGCGGAAGGCGACGATTTCTTGCACGGCGTCGTTGGGCTGGCCGCGGGCAAGCTGACCGAGGAGTACTATCGCCCGACCATCGTCATCGAGCGCGGCCCGGACTTCAGCCACGGCTCCGCGCGCAGCATCCCCGCCTTTCACATCACCCGCGCCCTCGATCGCGTCGCTCATCTGCTCGAACGGCACGGCGGGCATGAGGCCGCGGCCGGCTTCAAGATTCGCACCGAGCGCCTGCCGCAGTTCCGTGAGGAGATGCAGGCCGTGGCCGCGGCCGAGCTGAGCCAGCAGACGCTGCTGCCGCTGTTGGAGATTGACGCGGTGGTGCGCCTGAGCGATCTGGACTTCGGCCTGCTCGGCATCCTGCAGCAACTGGAACCGTGCGGCCAGGACAACCGGTCGCCGGTCCTGCTGGCACGCAACTGCAAGGTGCTCGAAGCGCGCACCGTGGGCGGCGAAGGCGCGCATCTCAAACTGATCCTCTCTGACGGCGGGCCCCCGCGCGACGCCATCGCCTTCCGCCAGGGTCACTGGCTGAGCCGGGTGCGCCAACGCATGGACGTGGTCTTTGCCCTGGAGACCAACGAATACAACGGCAACCGCCGCCTGCAGCTCAACGTGCATGATCTGAAGCTGTCAGACGAGGCGCCCGACTCCTATCAGCCTTCATTCCAGCCTTCATTACTCCTGGCTGAGGCTTGAACACGATGTGGCGCCAGCGCATTTCCACTCCCAGTCACGGGTCCCGCTACATTGACATCGAAAGCGACACCCAGTTCAGCGACGCCTGGATCACCCTGGGCCTCCTGCTGATGTTCCTGGGCCTGGTGCTGCAAAATCCCTTCCTCAGCGCCAGCGCATTTGCCCTGTTCCTGGTGGCCCTCACCGGCTGGCTCTGGAACACGCTCAGCCTCTTTGGTCTGCACTACGAGCGAAACCTCAGCGAAATTCGAGCCTTCCGCGGCGAAACCATCAACCTGGTGCTGACGGTGCGTAACCAGAAGATCCTGCCCTTGACCTGGCTCAGCATCGTGGACCGTTTCCCGGTCGAGCTGCCGGTCAACGCCAGCAAGGTCATGGTCAATACCACCACCAACCTGGGCGAGTTCCACACCTTCTGGATGCCCGGCGCGTTTCAACGCCTGCAACGTCCGTTTCAGATCGAGTGCAGCGAGCGCGGCTTCTACACCTTCGGCCCGGCCGTGGTGAGCACCGGCGATGGCTTCGGCCTCTTCAGCCGCCGCGCCACCCTGATGGAACGCCAACAGTTGATCGTCTACCCGCACCTCTACAGCGCGGCCGACCTGCACCTGCCGCCCAAGAACCCATTCGGCGCCCAGGGCACGCGTGGGCATCTGTTCCAGGACCCCCTGCGCACGGTGGGCATTCGCGCCTGGCAGCCGGCCGACAGCCTGCACCACGTTCACTGGAAGGCCACCGCGCGCCAGCAACAGTTGCTCAGCCGGGCCTTCGAGCCGAGCGCGGAGATGCAGGTGCTGATCTTCCTCAACGTCGCCACCCTGGTACGCCACTGGCACGGCTACATCCCCGAACTGCTGGAACGGGTCGTCAGTGTGGCCGCCAGCCTGGCCAGCCTGACCGCAGAGCAGCGTCTGCCGGTCGGACTGATCGCCAACGGCGCGCTGCCCAACAGCGACCAGCCCATCCGCCTGCTGCCGGGCCGCAGCCCCGATCAACTGTTGCACATCCTGGAGCTGCTGGCCGCGGTGACCAATTTCGCCACCGCCCCGATCGAGGAGATACTGCTGCGTGAGGCCCCGCGCGCACCCTGGGGCGCCACCCTGGTGATCGTGACGGCCATCGCGCATGATGCCCTGCTGGCCGCGCTGCTCGATCTGGCCGGCGCCGGGCGCCGCGTGGTTCTCTTCACCCTGGCCGCAGAACCGCCCAAAGACCTGCTGCCCGGCATCATGGTCTATCATCTGCCGCACCTGGTCAATGACCTGCTGGCGCCGACGTTGGTGCAAAATGATTCTGACTAACCGCCGTCACCGCCTGATCTTCATCTGCCTGGCGGGCATGGAGATGGCCTGGTTCACGCCGCTGCTGCTGCTGCTCCTGTACGCGCAGCGCCGCTGGCGCGGCGACCTGGCGCTGCCCGTTCCCACGCCGCTGGCGCTGTTCGGCGTGCTGTGGATCAGCCTGATCCTGCTCATGCTGGCGCTCGATGTGCTGCAAAAGCGCGACCTCGAATCGCCCCGCTTCGAGTTGAGCGTGCTGGCCCTGCTCCTGCTCACCTCCCTGCTCGCGATCCGGTTCGGCCTCTACACCCGCGCCCTGCTGACCGATGGAACCTGGCTGCGCAACACGGCCGACGCCATCTTCAACTTTCAGCGCGGCCTGCGCCCGGAGCTGCTCTTCTTTCTCACCATGCTCTTCCTGTGGCAGCGCGCGGCCAGCGCATCCAGTAGGGATCTCGGTTTTTTCAGCGTCGGCGTCAGTTTTCGCCTGGGCATTCTGCTGCTCATCGTGGGCGGCAGCCTCCTGGTGGGCGTGACGCCGCAACCCCTGGCCGCGGTGCAGTTCCTGTGGATCTACTTTGTCTTGGGGCTTAGCGCGGTGGCCCTCAGCCGCATTGATCAACACGCGACGCGTGGCTATGACAGCGCCGGCGTCATGCTCCCCACCGGCCGCCTGGCGCAGCTCCTGGCTATCATTGCGGGCGTCGTGGGCGCCACTGCGCTGCTGGCGGGGTGGTTGACGCCCCAGGGTCAGCTGCGCCTGGTGCAGCAACTGCTGCCGCTGTGGCTTTTCCTGGCCAAAATCCTGCGCTTCATTCTGGACGCCATCTTCTGGCTGGTCGCGCCCGTGTTGGAGTGGCTGCTCGAACTGCTCGTGCGCCTCTTCCGTGAATCCGATCTGCTCACCCGCCTGGACGGGATCCTGCAGAACATGCAGGTGGCCCCTCTCGACACCCAGATAGCCACGCAGCCCACACCCGATCCCATCCCGCCGTGGATTTGGGTGGCTGCGCGCTACGCCCTGGTGCTCGTGGTGCTCACACTGATGGTCGCCCTGGTGCTCGTGGTGCTCGGACGGGTGCGCCGCGGCCGCTCCGCCGATCAGGACGAAGCGGCCGCGGGCGAGGCGTTGACCCTCGGTGGCAGCAGTTTGCGCCGCGGCCTGCAGCGCCTGCGCCGCCTGGCGCGCCTGGTGCGCCGCTACGGCCTGGGCAGTCAACTGCTGGCCGCCATCTCCGTGCAAAACCTCTACGCCAACCTGACCCGCCTGGCGCGGCAGCGCGGCTTTGGCCGACCGCCGGCCCTCTCCCCGGACGACTACCTGCCGCTGCTGTCTCAGGCCTTTCCCGGCCAGGATGCGGCCCTGCAGCGCCTCACCCTGGCCTACATGCGCGTCCACTACGGCGATCATCCCGTGGCCGAGAACGAACTGGCGCAGCTCCGCGCCGACTTCCGCGCCATCCAGGAAACCCCGCGACAGGAAAACCGTCAGCCGGACTAACGATGGAAATGATGGGAATGATTTCATTGACAATGAAATCATTTGGGTGTATGATTGCAGTATGAATGACAATCATTGGATAACCAGGTGGTCCAGGGACCAGGTTCGGGCCATGCTGCTGGAACAGTTCCATGCCTTCTGGCGCCGCGACGTCGGCATCGAACGGGTGCAGTTAGGCGAACTTGAGCGCGCGGCGCCGCTGCCGCATGCGGTCATCATCTCTGGGCTGCGGCGGGCCGGCAAGTCAACCCTGCTGGCGCAGTTGGCCCATCGCCTGGGCGAGGACAGGTTCTACTACATCAACTTCGAGGATGAGCGCTTCCTGGGCTTCGGAGCCGAGGACGCCAACGACCTGTACGGGCTGTTGGTCGAGCTGTTCGGCGAGCGCGGCATCTTCGTGATAGACGAGATCCAGAACGTGCCCGGCTGGGAGCACTTTGTACGCCGCTTCATGGAGCAGGGACTGAAGTTCTACATCACCGGCTCGAACGCTTCGCTGCTCAGCCGCGAGTTGGGCAGTCGCCTGACCGGGCGTTATGTGCCGGTGGAGCTGTTTCCCTTTTCCTTCAGCGAGTTCCTGCGCTTCCGGGGTTACGCCATACCCGACCTGGCGCGCCTGACCACGGCGGACACCGGCCGGCTGCAGGGCTACCTGGGCGAGTACCTGCGCCTGGGCGGCATCCCGGAGCCGCTCAAGTACCCCGAGCTGCCGCTGGCGCGCACGCTCTACGACGATGTGCTCTACCGGGACATCGCGACGCGTCACCGCATCGAAGATGTGCGCGCGCTCAAGGAGTTGGCCTACACCCTGATGAGCAACCCGGCGGGCCTGGTGTCGTTCAACAAGCTCAAGGAGCAGCTTCGGCTCGGCAGCGTCAACACCGTCAAGAATTATGTCGAATACCTGGAAAACAGTTGGCTCATCTTCACGGCCAATGTCTACGACTTCTCGGTCAAGCGCCAGCAGGTCGCGCCCAAGAAGGTCTACGCCATTGACACCGGCCTGGCGAGCGCCGTGGGCTTCTCCTTCTCGCCCAACACCGGGAAGCTGCTGGAGAACCTGGTTTTCCTGGCGCTGCGGCGGCGAACAGCGGAGGTCTACTACTACACGTCGCCGGGCGGCTACGAGGTAGACTTCTACCTGCCGCAGACCGGCGAGCTGATCCAGGTCAGCCAGAACCTGGGGCAGCCGGCCACGCGCGAGCGCGAGCTGCGCGGCCTGACCGCCGCGCTGCGCAGCCTGAACCTGACGACCGGGCTGATCCTGACCGACGCCAACGCCGCGCCGATCGAGGCAGACGGCCTGACCCTCGAAGTCCGGTCCCTGGCCGAATGGCTGCTGTCATCATAGGCGATGCAATCAGTGGATTCGCAGAATCAGCAGGCCGTCATAGACGCCAGTCACATAGATCAAGTTGTCCACAACGCTGACAGCCCAGGCAGACCTTATCGCTTCGTACGCGCTGTGCAGAAAAGGCCTGGCCGGATCACTGACATCAATGACCTCCAAACCGCTCGATTGCCCGGCCACGTAGGCCAGGCTGTCTACCACGCTGACGCTATTGACGTACGACGAGATGGTGTATGTACTGAGTCGGCTGGGGTTGGTCGGGTTGCTAACGTCAATGATGTACAGCCTGCCGTGCAACTCAGTCACATAGGCCAAACTGCCCACCACGCTTACGTCTGTAAAAGAACCGTCCAACCTGATGAAGCCGAGCCTCGTGGGGTTAGTTGGATAGCTGACGTCAATGATGGACAGTATGCCGCTCCATTCGGCCACGAAAACCAGGCTCCCCACTACGCTTACGCTCAGGACTTCCCAACCGGGTCCAACGTATGCGCCACGCCAGATGGGATCGGTTGGATCGCTGACATCAATGATCTGCAGGCCGCCCGAGGCATCGGCGACGTAAGCCAGAGCGCCCACCACACTCACACCAAGGGCATATCCTGGCGTATCGTATGCGCCGCGTAAGATAGGATTGGCCGGGTCGCTGACTTCGATGATCTGCAGACCAGTTGGCCCATCCGCCACATAGGCCAGACCGCCCACCACGCTCACATCAACGGCGTTTCCTGGCGTAAGATAAGCGCCGAGCCAGTTAGGGCTAGCCGGATTGCTGACATCAATGATGTGCAGGCCGTTCTCATAATCGGCCACATAGGCCAGGTCGCCTGCTACGGTCACGCCAAGTGCAACTTCCGGCGAACCGTAAGCGCCGCGCAAGGTTGGGTTGGTTGAATTGCTGACGTCAATGATCTGCAGACCGATATGCTTGTCGGCCAAATAGGCCAGATCACCCACAACATCTACACCGTAGACCTCACCCGGCGTGTCGTACGTGCCGCGCCAGATGGGGTTAGCTGGATCTCCGACGTCAAGAATTAGCAGGCCACTACCCCAGTTGGCCACATAAGCCAGGCTGCCTACTACACTCACACCAAAGGCCGGTTCTGACGTTTCATAGGCGCCGCGCAGGGTGGGCTTGGCCGGATCGCTGACGGCGATGATCTGCAGACCCGCCTCAAGTGCGGCCACATAGGCCAGGCTGCCTGCCACGCTCACGCCGTAGGCATACCCTGGCGTATCGTACGCGCCGAGCAGGAGAGGGTTGGCCGGATTGCTGACTTCGATGATCTGAAGACCGCTGCTTCCATCGGCCACATAGGCCAGGCTGCCCACCACACTCACGCCAATGGCCTCCGGCGTGTCGTATGCGCCGCGCAGGATGGGATTGGCTGGATCGTTGACATCAATGATCTGCAAACCATTCCACCCATCGGCCACATGGGCCAGGCCGTCCACTACGCTTACGCCATAAGCAGTTCCCGGCGTATCGTACGCGCCGCGCAGGAAGGGCGTGACTGGATTGCTGACATCAATGACCTGCAGACCGGCCGAACCAGCAGCCACGTAAGCCAGACCACCCAGCACGTGTACGGCCCACACCATCCCAGGCAGGGCAGGACTCTGTCCAATCCGAACTGGATGAGCCGGGTCACTCACATCCAGGATCACCAGCCAGGAGCTGCTGCCAACATAGGCGTAGCTCCCCTGCACATCCACAGCCATGATGGCCCCGCCGATTTGCCCGACCAACTCGATCCACGCGGCAGGCGTTGGCGTTGGCGTCGCCTGGCGCGGCACATGAGGCAAGAACACCTGCGCCGCGCCAGGCGTGCTGGCACCCACGGCCCGGTCAACGGGCGAAGCCGCCAGCAGAGGCGTCTGCATCCTGCTCGCCAACAGCAGCATCGCCATCCCGGCGATGGCAGCCGCCACCGCCAACGATCCCCCCTTGCGGCCGCACACGCCAGGCATCAACGGCAACTGGTTCATACTGTTCCTCCTCTTCCTTGTCAGATGTCAGTCAGTCAGTTCATTCATTCATTCATGGGCGGGCACTTCCGCGCCATCCAGGAAACCCCGCGGCAGGCCGCTCGCTAACTATGCATCAGTGGATTCGCAGAATCAACAGGCCTCCCTCCCTGGCAGTCAAATAGACCAGGTCGCCCACCGCGCTGACATCAGCTGATTCTCCCGGGGTATCGTACGCACCGCGCAGGATGGGGTTGGACGGGTCGCTGACGTCAACAATCTGTAAGCCGCTCGATCCATCCGCCACAAAGGCCAGATTGCCCACCACACTCACGCCAACGGCAGTCCCCGGCGTATCGTACTCGCCGAGCAGCAAGGGGTTGGCCGGATTGTTGACATCTATGATCTGCAGGCCGCTTTTGCCAGCGGCCACGTAAGCCAGACTTCCCACCACACTCACGCGAGCGGCGCCCCCCGGCGTATTGTACTCGCCGAGCAGGGTGGGGTTGAACGGATTGCCGACATCAATGATCCACAGACCACTTTCATGATCGGCCGTATAGACCAGGTAGGCTAGGCTGTCCACCACGCTCACATCCTGGACAGATCCCGGCGCGCCGATCACGCAACACAAGGTGGGATTGCCCGGGTCGCTGACCTCAATGATCTGCAGGTCGCCCAAACCATCGGCCACATAAGCCAGGCTGCCCACCACACTCACGCCAATAGCCTCACCCGACGTATCATATTCGCCACGCCAGATGAGGTTGGTTGGGTTGCCCACGTCAATGATCTGCAGGCCGCCGTAGTTCCCATCGGCCACATAAGCTAGGCTTCCCACCACGCTGACATCGTAGGCCTCCCCCGGTGTAGCGTACGCGCCGCGCAGGGTGGAGTTAGCCGGATTGCTGACATCTATGATCTGCAAGCCATTGTGATAATCGGCCACATAGGCAAGGCTGCCTACCACCCTCACGCCCCAAATATACCCCGGCGAATTGTAAGCACCACGTAGGGTGGGATTGGCCGGGTTGCGGACGTTGATGATCTGAAGACCGCTGTATTTATCGGTAACATAGGCCAGGGTGCCCTCCACATTGACGCCATAGGCGCCGCCCGGCGTGTCGTACGTGCCGCGCCAGATGGGGTTGGCCGGATTCTTGACGTCAATGATCTGCAGGCCGCTATTCCAATCGGTGACAAACGCCAGACTGCCTTTCACGCTCACGCGAAAAGCAATCCCCGGCGTATCGTACGCGCCGCGCAGGGTGGGATTGGCCGGATCGCTGACATCTATGATCCGCAGACCAGCGTCACGTGCGGCCACATAGGCCAGGCTCTCCGCCACGCTCACGTCGCTGGCATACCCCGGCGCACTGTACTCGCCGAGCAGGAGGGGATTGGCCGGGTCGCTGACATCTATGATCTGCAGACCATCCCATTCATCAGCCACATAAGCCAGACTGCCCACCACACTCACGCCAACAGCCTCACCCAGCGTATCGTATGCACCGAGCAGGAAGGGGTTGGCCGGGTTGCTGGCCTCGATAATCTGCAGACTGGCCCCATCAGCCACATAAGCCAGACTTCCCGTCACGCTGACGCCTACGGCAAACCTCGGCGTATCGTACGCGCCGCGCAGGATGGGATTGGCCGGATTGCTGACCTCGATGATCTGCAGGCCGCTACTGCCATCGGCCACATAGGCCAGGCTGCCCACCACACTCACGCCCTGCACAAGCGCGGGTAGGGCAGGACTTTGTCCAACAAGCACAGGATGAGCCGGGTCACTGACGTTTAGAATCACCAAGCGAGGCCCAACGCCGACATAGGCGTAGCTCCCCTGCACATCCACGGCCATGATAACCCCGCCGATCTGCCCGACCAGCTCGATCCACGACGTAGGCGTTGGCGTTGGCGTCGCCTGGCGCGGCACATGAGGCAAGAACACCTGCGCGGCGCCAGGCGTGCTGGCAACCACGGCCCGGTCAACGGGCGTAGCCGCCAGCAGCGGCGTCTGCATCCCGCTCGCCAACAGCAGCATTGCCATCCCGGCGATGACAGCCGCCACCGCCAACGATCCCCCCTTGCGGCCGCGCACGCCAGGCGTGATAGACAAGTGGTTCATACTGTTCCTCCTCTTCCTTGTCAGATGTCAGTTCATTCATTCATTCATTCATGGGCGGGCACTTCAGGGTCATCCGGGAAACCCCCCAACAGGCCGCACCCTAACCATACGTCAATGGATTCGCAGAATCAGCAGGCCACCCTCCCTGGCAGTCAAATAGACCAGGTCGCCCACCGCGCTGACATCAGCTGATTCTCCCGGGGTATCGTACGCACCGCGCAGGATTGGATTAGCCGGGTCGCTGACCTCGATAATCTGCAGACCGGCCTCATCGGCCACATAGGCCAGACTTCCCGCCACGCTAACGCTTTCGGCAAACCTCGGCGTATCGTACTCGCCGAGCAGGAAGGGGTTGGCCGGATTGCTGACATCAATGATCTGCAGGCCGCTACTGCCATCGGCCACATAGGCAAAATTGTTCAGAAGACTGATCCCTTGCGCAAACCCCGGCGTATCGTACGCGCTGCGCAAGTATGGCAAGTCCGGGTTACTCACGTCAATGATCTGCAAGCCGTAATCCCATGCAACCACATAGGCCAGGCTCCCCACAACGCTGACATTCTGCGTCGTCCCCAGCGTATCGCACCTGCCGCGCAGGAACGGATTGGTCGGGTCAGTTACATCAATGATCTGCAGACCTCCCCCATCAGTCACATAGGCCAGGCCATTCATGACGTCAACACCATTCACGCTTCCCTGGACAATCGCTTCACCGCGCGAGGTGGGATTGGCCGGGTTGCTGACGTCAATGATCTGCAAGCCGCTCCCATCGGCTACATAAGCCAGACTGCCCACCACGCTTACGGCCATGGCATATCCCGGCGTATCGTACACGCCGCGCCAAATGGGATTGGCCGGGTTACTCAGGTCAATGATCTGTAGCCCGCTGGCCTCATCGGTCACATAGGCCAGGCTGCTCACTACGCTGACAGCGCTAACATGCCCCAACGAATCGTACTTGCCCCGCCATGCAGGTTCACCAGGATCGCTGACATCAATGATTTGTAGGCGGCTCTCTGCGTCGGGCAGAGGCCGCGTGTGTGACCAAGTGGGAAGTACATTGCCCAAACCACCAATGCGAGTTGCGGCGCCCCTCGCTCAGCGTGCCAACGACGGTGAGTATAGACTCAGGTCCAGGGATTGGCTTGTTCCGATGGCGAGCCGTGATACAGAGCCAACCGATCCGGTTTCCGATACAACCGCTCGCACGCCGCCTTCCCCAGCGGCCGTTGCTATCAGGGTCACATAAAACGAGTAGGTCTGCTGGCGTTTCATGGGACCAAACCAGCGATACACGCCATCCTCATGACTAGAGAATTCGAAGACTGCCGCCAGAGCAGCATCCTCCGCTTCTACGCACGGCTCACCTGATTCCAGACCGCCAGTCGGGACTGTAAGCCCTACCGTGGCAAGCTGAAGGTCTACCAACGGCGTTACTTCATAGACCAGGGTCACCGGTTGGTTCAAGGCCAGGGCGCCTGACAAATACAACCGGTTCTGAACCAGTTCCGGTTGGAACTGTACGACTGATACGTTTGGATTTGCGAGGTTCCAGTGATTAGGCGGTGGGCTATGGCTGAGCCAGATGTCTTCGCCTTCCACCAGCATATAAATCTTCTCACTACGAGCGTAATACGATCTAGCAAGAGTCTCCTTCCAACCCATAGCTTCCACGACATGATACCCGTTCTCTACAATCCGTGCAGTGGCGGTGATAACGTAGGTTCGACCCGGCTCCATGTCAATTGACGGTTCGCGAGATGCGTCGAGCAGATCCATGCCGGCCGGCACATAAAACCACCACTTCACATCGGTGAGGGCCATCAAGGTGCGCATTTTCAGCCGTAGCGCAAAAGGCTTGCCCAGGGCCGGCCGACCTTCCAATTCCAACGATGCCGTCAAAGGTGAACTGGGTGTCGAACAGGCAACCAGCAACAACGGTGTACACAGCCCCGCGGCCACGATGACAGCCGCGATCCAGCACCGCATCCGCATCATCGGCAGATTCCTCTTGCACCACGTTGTCATGATCTCCTCCCTGCATCTTTCATCGAGGCAGCGGACAGACCTGGCGCCTGCCCGCCAATTCGACTGCAAGAATACACCCTTCACCGGTGCGCCGACGATGCAAGCCGGAGGCTTGCGTTACTGGCCCCTCAACGAATCTCGATGGTCGGCGCCTCGTCGGGCAGAGGCGTCGCCTCACGGCCGCGTGACGGGCGCTCCGGCGCGGATGATTCCGGCAGACGGCCCGTCTCCTGCTGCACCCAGCGCGCCAGGGTCTCCTGGTAGGTGCGCATCAAGTCGGCGTCCTGCATCATCTGCGCCTCGCCGGTCAGGCTGGCGACATGGCGCAGCGCCTGCTCCAGGCGAAAGGCCAGGTCCCAGGCCTCCTCGTAGCGCCGCGCCTGGTACAGGCGGGCAATCTCCCGCAGCCCCTCGGCCGTGCGTTGAATGGTGACGTTGCGCAGCACTTCCAGGTCCCACAGAGGGTCATAGCCGGTGATGTAACCCGCGTCTACCGTGGCCTGTCCATCCAGCGATTCATCCTTCTGCGCAAACAGATCGCGATAGCGCAGCGTCACATCCAGCAGCGGCCGGCCGCCCCGGCGGCCAGGCGTCACTTCCAGGCGCACCATCACCACCTGGCTGTCGCCCGTTCCCATATCATGCAACTGCACGTTCAGCGGCCCGGCCGGCGGCGTGCCGTCGAAGCCCGTCACGCTGACCACCCGCACCCCGGCCTGCGGCTGCAGGAGAACCGAGACCGCCTCGGCCACCTTCTGCATCAGACCGGCCGCTTCCTCGCGAAAGACCTTGTCCATTTCCGCGGCCGAATCAATGAAGTGATAGCCGCCCTTGCCCTGGCGGGCCAACTGGCTGAGCAGCGCATCGTTGAAATCGTGGCCCAGGCCAATCGTAGAGAGGTAGATACCGCGGTCGTTGAAAGCCCGCGCATCCGCGGCAATCTGACCGGAATCGGTCACACCGTTGTTGGCGATGCCGTCGGTCAGCAGGATGACCCGGTTGTTGCGGCGGACATCGAAGTTCGCCTCCACCACCTGCAAGCCCAACATCATGCCCGCATGCAGGTTCGTATTGCCGTTCGTGGTCAGGCGCTCCACCGCGCTCTCGATCCAGCCGCCGTCGCCCACCTGCTGCGGGGAAACGAGCAGCTCGGCGCGGTCACTGTAGGTCACGATGGCAACCCGATCGTTGGACGCCAGACTGCGCAAGAAGACCCGCAGCGATTCTTTGACATACGGCATCTTCTCGGCCGCGCTCATCGAGCCGCTGCAGTCAATCACCAGCGCCAGGTTGAGCGGCGCAATGGCCTCGTTGGCCTCGCTGCGCGCCTGAATGCCCACCTGCAGCCAGGCCTCGCCGCCCTCGGCCGGCAAGCGGCCATTGCCCAGGCGCAGGTCGAGTCCCAGCGCCGTGTTGACCGGCGCCGCAAAGTGCTGCTCATAGTAATTGAGATACTCCGCCACACGCAGCTCCTCGGCCGGCGCAATACCGCCCGACTCGATCACACCGCGGCTGCGCGACTTCGCACTGTCCGGCACCGATCCCCCGCATGAACTCAACAGCAGGATCACGCCCATCAACAACGAACCAACCAACAGAAATTTCTTCGTAAACATGGTGCTCACTCCTTTCTTGCGCTGCAGAACCACCCGTGGGGGGCGCCAGCGTCCAGGAACCTGGCGGGCAAGACGCCCGCTCTCCCGGCCCGGTTTCAGATTTCATCGAGACGTTGGCTTTCGGGTATAATTGGCTTCGCCGGGCCGTTCTACGAGTGATTATAGGGCCGGCCCTGCACACTTCAAGAGCCAGTTGTGTACCATTTGGCGTACCATCGAACCCATGACCACATTTGCCGAACTTCTGACACAATATATGGTGCGCACCGGCGTCAGCGACAGCGAAATGGCGCGCGCCATCGGTGTGCGCCGGCAGACCATCTTCCGCTGGAAGGAAGGCCTGAGCGAACGACCGCGCCAGCGCGATGATGTGCTGGCCGGCGCAGCCAAACTGCGCCTCTCGCCCGAGGAGACCGACGCGCTCCTGCTGGCCGCCGGCTTTGCTCCCATCGCCGCTCTGCCGGTCGCCAGCCTGACCGCCCCCGCTGCCCCGGCCAACCTGCAACCCTCACCGCTCGCGCCCGCGCCTGTGGAACCGGCCCCCGCGCCGGCCGCCCCGCCCGCCCCGCCCGCCCCGCCCGTGAAAACAGCCACTCCAACCCCCGCCGCGACGCCGCGCCCTGTTCTGATCGCCCGCCTGGCGCTGGCGCTGATCGGCCTGCTCATCCTGGCCCTGGCGGGCGTCCTGGTTGCACGGCCGCAGCCCGGCAGCCGCGCCTTTCCCACGCCCCGCCCCGGCCAGGCGCTGATTCTGCTGGCGTCGCGGGTAGATTTCACGCGGCCGGCCGCAGGCGACCAGGCCTCGCTTCAAGTCCAGGCCGGCCTGCAGCGCGAACTGCACGCGGCGCGGCAAGGGGCCGTCACCGAGCTGATCGAGTGGCCCGCGGCCGTGCCTGACCTGACCGCGGCCGCCGATGCCCGCACCCGCAGCCGGGCCAGCCTCCTCCTCTGGCGTCGCGACAACTTCACCGACGCCGAAACCGGTTTTCCTGACGATCTGCAGCCCGTTCATTATGTCATCCTGACCGCGGACGCGGCGCCGACCGCCTCGCTTCTCGATTCCCTGCTGGCCGCGCCCGCGTCCCTCTCCTTTCCCATCCACGCCGGCCGCCCCAACGAGGTGCGCAGCCTGGCCTTGCTGACCCTGGGACTCCTGTCCAGTCAGCAGGACGCGTGGGATCAGGCCAATTCTGCCTTCAACCAGGCCGCGGCGCAGGCGCCGAGCGAGCATGAGGCGGCCGCCACCCTGGCGTTCCTATCAGGTTATGTCAATCAGCGCAGCCGCCCGGCCGATCTGCCCGCGGCCATTGCCTTCTACTCGCAGACCCTGGCCCTGACGCCCGCCAGCGGCGCAGCCCTGCTCAATCGCGGGCTGGCCTACGTGCGCCTCGATCGCCCGGCGCAGTGGCAGGCCGATTTCAACGCCCTGCTGGCGCAGCAGCCCGACGACGCCCGCGGCCTGGCTGCGCTCTGTTGGGCCTTTGCGCTCGACAACCAGCCCGACCTGGCCCTGCCCTATTGCGACCGCGCCATCGAGCAGCGGGCCTCGCCGCTGGCCTTCGACGGCCGCGCCCTGGCCCGGGCCAGCCAGGGCCATTGGCCGGGAACCGCGCAAGACCTACAGGCGTTCTTGACCTGGCTGGGCGGTCAAGCGTTCGCCGGCCGCGACGCGCTGGCAACGACCCACCGCGCCTGGCTGGCCGCGGCGCAAGCCGGGCAAAATCCCTTCGACGACGCGGTGCGCGCACGGTTACGACAGGAGTAAACGAAATGGACATACGGCAATTTGCGCTGCTGCAGGGCAAATTCTCCAACAAGATCTCCCCATCGCCCGCGGGCAATCCAGCCCGACGGCGTTGGCCGCAGCGGCTGCTGAGCCTTGCGCTGGCCCTGCTGCTGCTCTCTTGCCAGGCCGCGCCGACCCCACCGACGGTTGCGCCAGACCCGTTCGCGTCGAACCCCAGGGTCACGCCGATCAGTGCGGCAGGAGCGCCCGCCCAGGGCAGTACAGCGAACGAGCAGCCGCCGTCCACGTGGCAGATCTACGCCAGCACGGAGCTGAGCATCACCTTGACCTATCCCGCGCACTGGCGCCCGGCCGCCTCTGACGATATCGCGCTTTTCCGCGGGGAAGACGGCTTTTTCGGCCTGAGCGCCTCGCACATGGTCGCGGAGACCGCCGAAGCGGTGTGTGCGGAGTGGGTGAAGCGCGATCCCAACCCGCGCACCGGCAGTCAGCCGCGTGTCGAACCTCTGCAGGTGGCTGGGCAGCCGGCCTGTCTGATTCTGCCTTCGGAAGACCAGCAACAGCCGGATGGCGAGGCATTGTTGTTCGTGCAGTATCCCAGGGCCTATGAGCACAGCCGCACCCTGATCCTGGTCGCCGACATGGCGCACATCCGCCAGATTGGCGCGTCGCTGCGCTTTGCCCTGCCGCCCCAAACGCTCGATTCGCTGCGCGGCGCGTTGACTTACGTGGAGCTGGACATCTTCTCCGGCCGGCCCAATCCGGTCTGGCCGCTGCCCGACGCGCAACAGCACGAACTCATCACACGCTTGAGCGGCCTTGCGCCAGGCCTGGTTGCACCCTATCCCGACCGCCTGGGATACCGCGCGGTCTTGATTCACTTCAACCAGCCGCCCTATGGGATGCCAGAAACCATCGAAGTCTTTGGCGGCTCGGCCTGCTTCGAGCTGGGCGGCGCCAGAACATGCCGCGCCGATGCCAACCGCGGGATCGAACGCTGGCTGCTGCAAACGGCCGAGCGGTCGCAGATAGACGCCGGAGTGCTGGATGACATTCTGGCTGAGATTGATCGGCCATGAAGGCAACGGCTTGAGACAAGATTGAGCAGATCATAGGAGCAGGGATGGCGCGGTCGAGTATTTCCGAAAACAACCGTCGGCTGTGGGATGAGTTGGCCGGGCAGGCTGCGGCCAACCTGCCGGCGACAGGCGCGGAGGCCCTCGACGGCCTGACCGCGCTGGAGCTGGCGGAGGTTGGGCCGGTGGCGGGCAAGCGCCTGCTGCATCTGCAATGTCACCTGGGACTGGCCGCGCTGGGCTGGGCGCGGCGGGGCGCGCAGGTCACCGGCGTGGATTTCTCCACCACGGCCATCGCCGCGGCGCAGGGCCTGAGCCGCACGCTGCATCTGCCGGCCACCTTCCTGGCCGCGGACCTCTACGATCTGCCGGGCCTCTTGCCAGGCGCGTTCGACATCGTCACCAGCTCGTTCGGCGTCCTGAGCTGGCTGCCCGACCTGCCCGCCTGGGCCGAGATCATCGCCTCGTACCTGCAACCCGGCGGCTTCTTCTACCTGGCCGAATTCCATCCCCTGGGCCGCGTCTTCCGCGAGGATGCCCGCCGCGTGCGGGACCTGCGCCTGGCCTACTCCTACTTCACCACGCCGGAGCCGCAGGCCTGGGAAATCGCCAGCCCGGACAGCGATCGGCCCCTGGACGCCACGCGCAGCTTCGAGTGGAATCACAGCCTGGGCGAAATCGTCACTGCGTTGGCGGCCGCGGGCCTGCGCCTGGAGTTCCTGCACGAATTCCCCTTCTGCACTGAACAACTGCTGCCCTGCCTGGTGCAAGGCCCGGACAACTGGTGGCGCCTGCCCGATCATGACGGCAGCCTGCCGCTGATGTTCTCACTCAAGGCGGCGCGGCAGTGAAGTTGAACAAACTGTCACCTGGCGGAGAGGCGTTTTCATCGGAATTTCATCTTGGCCACGTATACTCGCCGAATGGGCACAGATTGCGCAAGGCGTCTTTGCTCCCCGTCGTAACTGCTCAGGCGGCCCCCCGGGCGCTATCGAGACCATTCTCACTGCCTGGCTGAGCAGTTACTCCCTGTCACAATTTACCTTCAGACACTCCCAGGTTGGCATTCAGTTGCTGTCAATCAACGCTGAGCATTCAGCTCCGAGCATTCATAAAGGACCTCACATCACCGCATGAAACAACGTCACCTTCTCACCCTGGCGCTGATTAGCGCGCTGGCCCTTCTCATGGGTATCAGTGGATTCTCCACAGCCGCCACGCAGGCTGCGCCAGAAGCGGCCGGCCGCGCGCCCACCAGCGACTGGCAGATTCAATACTGGGCGCCGCCCGGCATCACCCTGCGCGGGCTGAAAATGATCAACACCCAGGTCGGCTACGCCGTCGGCGGCCCGGACTGGGGCTACAACGGCAATCCCTATGTGCTCAAGACCACCAACGGCGGCGTGGATTGGGAACGCCTGACCCTGCCTGATACCGTCAGCGGCTGGCAGGGCGGCATTGACTGCCTGGATGCGCTGCGCTGTATCATCGTGGGCACCACGGGCCAGGCCAGCCGCACCACCGACGGCGGGCTGACCTGGTCCGTGCGCGGGGTCGCCCCGGACTACGGCGGCTACCTCTACAGCGCCTACTACGTGACCGACCAGATCGTGCTGGCCGGCGGCACCGATGGCAGTTCATTCCGCTCGGCCGACGGCGGCCGCTACTGGACCGAGTTCTTCCCCGGCGGCAGCGTGGTCGTTTGGGAATTCCAGTGCTTCGGCTACACCTGCTACGGCGCAGGCAACGGCGCCAGCCTGGTCTACTCCAACGATCAGGGCGTGTCATGGGGGCGGCGCTTTGCGCCCGCGCATGACCTGCTCGGCTTGAGTTTCATGGATGTCAACGCTGGCTGGGTGGCAGGCCAGCACGGCGCCATCTACTACACCAACAACGCGGGCAACGGTTGGACCACGCAGTTGACCGGCACCTTTCCCGACGATCTCTATTACACCACCTTCTACGACATCGAGATGTTGAACGCGTCCGAGGGCTGGGCCGTCGGCGGCAGGGATGACAGCGATGGCCGCATCTATCACACCAGCAACGGCGCTTCCTGGACGCGCGTCGCCATGCCAGACACCGGCTTTGTCTGGGAAGTAGATTTCGTGGACGCCACGCACGGCTGGGCGGTGACGCACGACGGCAAGATCCTGAGCTACGGCGGCCCGGCCGGCAATACCCCCACGCCGTCGCCCTCCGGCACCGTGACCGCAACGCCGACCAGCGGCCCCACCGCCACCGCGACCGACACCCCGACGGCCGGCCCCAGCCCGACGCCGACGCAAACACCGACCATCACCCCAACGCCCACCAGGACACCCACATCAACGCCAACCCCGCCGCAGGGTACCTGGCGCACGCAGTGGTACGGCAGCGACCTGGCGCACCTGAACGACATCGAATTCATTGATTCACTGACCGGCTGGGCCGTGGGTAACAGCGGGCAGGTGGTGCGCACCGTCAACGGGCAAACCTGGGCCTTCAGCCGCCTGGCGCCGGCCGACGACATGGAAGCCGTGGATTTCGTGGACGCCAGCAACGGTTGGGCGGCCGGCGCCAACGGCAGCATCTGGCGCACCATCAACGGCGGGCAGGGCTGGACCCGGCAGACCACGCCGACCACGCAGCGGCTCAGGGACCTGGTGATGACCGACGCCAACAGCGGTTGGGCCGTGGGCGAAGCCAACACGATCCTGCGCACTACCAACGGCGGCGGCGGCGCGTGGACCTCGCAGAGCAGCCCGCTCAACACCGACTGGCAAGCGCTGGCCGCGCTGGACAGTCAACACGCCTGGGTCGTTGGCAACCAGGGCGCGATGATCGTCACCAGCAACGGCGGCGCCACCTGGACCAGCCAGAGCAATCCGGCCCCGGCCTGGGTCAACCTCAACAGCATCGCGTTCGCCGATGCACAGAACGGCTGGGTGGTTGGCAAGGGCGGCGTGGCGCTGCGCACCACCAACGGCGGCGCAGCGTGGAATCTGCTGTATCTGACCGACTTCGATCTGAACGCGGTCGCCTTCTCCTCGTCGCAGAACGGCTGGATCGCGGGCGTGGATGGGCGTATGCGTCGCACCACCAACGGCGGCGCCAACTGGACTGCCATCGAATCGGGCGTGACCACCGCCATCGCGGCGCTGTCCGCGCCGGCCGATGACGAGGTGTGGACCGCCGGCGCCGGGCATTTCATCCTGCACAAACAGGGCAGCGCGGACATGGCCATTGCCGCGCCGTTCGGCGTCACCGAATTCAAGGGGGTGGATGCGGTGGATGCCAACCATGCCTACGTGGTGGGCGAGGAAGGCGCGATCGTCAAGACCACGGATGGCGGCGCGACCTGGAGCTACGTGCCCAGCCCGGCGCGACAGCTCGACCCGGGCCTGCCGCCGGCCTGGCTGCGGGGCGTCAAATTCCCGGAAAATGATCAAACCGGATGGGTGGCCGGCCGCTTCGGCGCGCTGCTGCGCACCACGGATGGCGGCGCCAGTTGGACGCGCCAATTCGTCAAAGATGGCGACGGTAACATCCACACCGGATTCCTGTGGGTGGTCGAAGGGTACGACAACAACCATGTCATGACCGTGGGCAAGGAGGGCTTCGTCTTCCGCACCAGCGACGGCGGCGTCACCTGGCAGTTCTCTCAGGCCAACATGGCCGTCAACATCCGTGACCTGAGCTATGGCACGCACACGGCCGTCTATGGCGCCACGCTGTACGATTCGTTTGTCACTAGCGCCGACGGCGGCGCGAGCTGGATTCGCCGCTACCCCGGCAGCAACGGTGATCTGTACAGCGTGGACTTCAGGGATGCCTACACCGGCTGGATCGTCGGCACGAACGGCGTCATCATGCATACGACCAACGCCGGCGACAACTGGGTCACACAGGCGAGCGGCGTCACGGCTGATCTCAACAATGTGTCGTTTGCCGATACCAACTTCGGTTGGGCCGTAGGCAACAATGGCACGATCCGCTTCACCGACAACGGCGGCGCCACCTGGAACGGCCAGACCAGCCCGGTCAGCGATCATCTGCTGTGGCTGGACATGGTGGATGCGACGACCGGCTGGGCGGTGGGCGTCAACGGCGCGATCATCAAGTACGAGGTGCCGCCGCCGCCACCCACGCCAACGCCGACGCCCACGAACACCCCCACACCGACCCATACGCCCACGCGCACACCGACGCCAACGGCCACCCCCACGTTGACGCCGACCCACACGCCGACGGTCACGCCTAGCCCTACGGCGACCATCACCCCAACCCCCACGCTGACACCGTCACCCACGCCCACCGAGACCCCCACGGTGACGCCCAGCCCCACAGCCACACCCCTCCCGCCGCCGCGCAACTACTGGTTTCCCGTGATCGTCAGATGATGAAAACAGGCGTCGGCTGATCGTTGGATCAGCCGACGCCTGTCTAGCGTCCTCCCCTTGCGCAGGCTGGCTGCACCACACAGCGCCGGGCAAGCCGAAATCACCCTCCCCGACACCCGCTCCTTACCCGGCGGGCCTGCGCAAGGTTGGCCAATTTTTCGGCGAACAACCCTCGCAGGGGCCAATGGACATCGCAGACGGCGTTGTGTGCCTCCGAGGTTGCCCTCTCAATCCACCCCTGCGAGGGGAATCTCTGTCGCCGACAAGAACGACTCGACTTCGGTCATGAAAGTTTCGGGATTGATCGGTTTTTCGATGTAACCGTTACAGCCCGCGGCCAGGATGCGCTCACGGTCGCCGGCCATCGCATAGGAGGTGACGGCCACGATGGGAATGTGCGTCAGCGCGGGGTTCCTGCGCAGCGCTTCGGCCACCGCGTAGCCGTCCATCACGGGCAGTTGAATGTCCAGCAGCATGAGCGCGGGGCACAGTTCTTGCGCCAGTTGAATGCCCTGGCGGCCGTCGCGCGCCGCAGTCACCCGATGGCCGCGCCGTTCCAAAATGAAAGTGGTCAGGTAGAGGTTCTGTTCGTTGTCTTCGATCACCAGGATGTTTGCCATGTGGCTCCTTACGCGTCCAGGGGCAGCATGAAGGTGAAGACGCTGCCCTTGCCCCATTCGCTCTCGACGTGAATTTCACCGCCCAGCAAGCGCACCAGGTTCTTACAGATCGCCAGGCCCAGCCCGGTGCCCTCATGCCGGCGATTCAGGCCGGTCTCCAACTGGCGAAACGGCTCGAAGAGACTGCCCAGGTCTTCCGGGCGGATGCCCATGCCGCTGTCGCTCACGCTCGTATCCAGCCACTTTCCCTGCACCCGGCATTCCAGCCGCACCCCGCCCTGCTCCGTGAACTTGATCGCGTTGCTGAGCAAGTTGAGCAGAATTTGTTCGACGCGGCGCCGGTCGCTGCAGATGTCGCCCACCTCAGCAGCTATGACTTGGTGGAGCGCCAGTTCCTTTTTCTGCGCCAGCGGCGACACCGCGCGCACGGCGCTCTCGATGACGCTGCGCATGGCAAACGGCGCGCGTTCCACGCGCAACTGCCCGGCTTCGATCTTGGAAATGTCCAGCACATCGTTGATCAGCGCCAGCAGGTGACGGGCGCTGTCGCGCACCATGCCCAGCTGTTTGCTCTGCTCCGCGTTGAGCGGCCCCGCCAGCCCCTGCAGGAGAATGCCGCTAAAGCCGATGATCGAGTTGAGCGGCGTGCGCAGTTCATGCGACATGGTGGCCAGAAAAACCGACTTCAACCGGTCGGCGTCCTGCGCTTGCAGCAGCGCATCGCTCAATTCCTCGGTGCGCTGCGCCACGCGCGCCTCCAGTTCCCTGTTGTAGGTCTCCAGTTCGGCGCGCAGTCGCGCATTCTGAATGGCACTCGCGGCCTGTGAGGCCAGCAGCTCCAACAGGCGCGTGTCGGCCGCCGTGTACTTTCGGTCATTGCCGATTTCAGCGACAGCCAACGCACCGATGATCTCCTCCCGATGAATCAAGGGCACCAGGGCCACGGCGCGCAGGTCAACATGCTGCAATTCGGATCGGCGGCTGCTCCACGTGCGGTAGTCGTCGACGATCTTCGCCTGGCGCTCGCGAATCACCGCGCCGGAGATGCCCTGGCTCACGGGAAAGCGTGAACCACGCGGCAGCGCGTAGGCGTTGGCGGCGGCCAGTTCCAACTCGTCTTTCGCTGCATCGTACAGGTAAATCGTCGCATCTGACGCCTTGAGCAGGCGCGCCGACTGTTGGGTGATGGTTTCGAGCAGGCGGGGCAGATCGGTTTGGGCCGTAGTCTCACGCCCAACCTCGTACAGGGCGGCAAACTCTTCCGCGCGGCGATGCACGGCCTCCTCATGCTGTTTGCGTTCGGTGATGTCGGTAATCGTGCCCACATAGCCCGTGATCTGACCATCGGCAGCGATCTCAGGCGTCGCCTGTCCCATCACCCAGGCCATCGTCCCATCTGACCGCACAAACCGATAATCCGAAAAAGAGGGTTTCTGCTGCGCCGTTGATTCCTGCCAGTCCCGGCGCAGCTTCTCTTGATCGTCTGGGTGGACCGCCGCCAGCCAGCCGTCGCCCAACGCCTTGTCCTGCAACAGCCCGGTGATTTCGCTCCACATGGGATTGACGTAGGTGGTGGCGCCGTCAGGATCGGTGCGAAAGATGCCAACGGGAGAGATGTTGGCGAGAGTTTGATAAGCCCGTTCGCTGGCGCGCAGCGTGTTTTCGGCGCGGTTGCGCAGCGCCAGATCGCGCCTGAGCAGCGAATAGATCAAAGCAGCGCTGATGACCACAAAGGCCCAGCCCTTGTAGGTCTGCATGATTGTTAGCGCGGCCACATCGCGCGCCAACGTCGCCAGAATACGATCCGACAGCGCGATCCAGAGCCCGCCGAAGGCCGCGTAGAGCAGCGCCACCCGCTGGTCCGTCGAGATACGAGGTAATTTCAACACCATGCGCCCCCTTTTCACCCGGGAGACAGGCGCAATTTACTCTCGGTCAACGGGATTGTCAAATCGAGTGCTGTGACACTTGGAATCCATTGGCTCATTCAAACGATTGCGGTCTCGATCGCCATACTACCTGCGCGCGTCGTCTAGCCGGCTTTGCGCATCGGAACGGCGCCGGTTGGCGTCGGCGATCCGGTTTCGCTTAGCGTCGGCAGCGCGGGTTTCCATCGTCTCCGCTTGCTGCTGGCCGTCTGCCCTGGCCTGATCTGCATCCTGCTTGCCCTGGACCCGGTCGCGCTCGGCCCTGGCATCGGCGTCGGCCTTTCGGCTGCGAGCATCCGCTTGGTCGCGGTTCGCCTGCGCTTGCGCGGCAGACACAGCGGCCGCCGCTTGCGCCTGCGCATCGGCCAGATTCTGGGTGGCGGCATCTAATTGCGCGTGTGCATTCTGCAAGGCCACCGCTTTGAGATGGGCGGCTTGTTCCTCAACGGCAGCCTTCTGGGCATGGGCGAGGGTCAGCTCGGCATGAGCCTGGTCCAGCACCGTTTCAATGTTCAAGCCGCCATCCATCTCGATCGGAAACAGCGTGACCGGTGGCTCCTTGCCGTCAAGGCGGCCGGCGTGCAGGTAACGGCGTGTGCTTTCCACGGTGACCAGACTGCGCGCCCAGGTCGGGTCGGGGTCGGGAGTATGCTCCCATCCGTTGGCAGCTTGCGGCACGGTGCAGTTCCAGGCAGCAAAGCGGGCGATGCGCCCGTGAAAGCCGGCAAAGACCCGCTGAGGATCGTCACGATTCACCAACGCCCCTGCTACTTCCTGATGGGTTTGGGCGCTATTCGGCGCGCCCAGAGAATGGCTCTCAAAAACCGTTGCGCCAGCAGGCAAGGAGATCTGTTCTTCGACCACTTTCTCGCCATCAACAAACGTGGAAACAAGGCCACTCCTGGCAAGCGTCCAGGTGACACGGTGCAATTCATTGATTCTCAGCCGGCGGTCTGACAGAACCCTATGTTCTCCAGTCAGCACATGTCCGTTCCAGCGCAGGTGCAGGGTCGGGATCCCGGTCTGGCTGTCTGCCTCATCCGGTTCAATCAGGCAGACAATTCGTTCCTCATCCTCATCGGTCGCCAGTTCGTAGAGACAAATGGGCATCTTAGGATCGGATCCAGTTCCTTCCCAGATCAGTTCAGCCGAAACCGTCCAACCTTGTTGCAGGTTGAAGCGGGTAGGTTCGAAGGTAAGAACATCGTCCGGGCCAGGCAGCTGAGCGCTTTGGCCCGCTGCTAACGGGTCAGAACTCTGCCCAGCCCCAAAGGACAACACCTTGCTGTTTGCATCGCCGCCTTGCCCTTGCACCTGGTCCGGGGTCATCCCCAAACTCGCAGCGGTCCACTGGACGCCGGCAAATTCATTCACCGCCACCATCTCTACATGCTGTCCATGCCAATGGGGATGCTTGAGGTCATGGTACAGGTCAATGTACCGGCCGGGTGTATCGAGGACGGGCACTTCCAGGGTCCGCCGTTCGGCCGCGACCCAATAGACGAAAGCCGCTTCCTGCCCAGAATTGTTCGTGTCTGCCAACCGGGAAACGGCAAGTCCGCGTGAGGGTCTGGGTGCTGGGTACAATGTCTTGACGGCCCCCAGTGCCTTCTCTATCCTGTCTTGGGGCAACATACGCACCACCTCATCTTCCGCGTCCAGCCAGAGCAGCGAGCCATCCGGGGCAACCGCCAGGGCGATGGGAAAGGGCGAGGCAACATGCGGCAGCAGAACCTGGAACGTCTTTGGCTCATCAGCCGCGACATTGCTCCAATAGAGCTCCCAGCCATTTGTCCAATACAGGATTTGTTTTTCCGGATCAAGGGCGATATCCCAATAGCCGGAACGGCCCAGAGGGACAAAAAAACCAAACAACTGCTGCCGCTCATCATGTTTGGACTCCCCTGGCGGAATCCAGGCCCGGCAAATGGCCCCGTCCGCCTCTATCCAGTAGAGGCCAACCCAGACCTTGCCCTCGCGTTTGGCCTTGGTGTGATTTCCCGAAAAATCACAGGTGAGCGCTCGAGGCGGACTCGGCAAGTCCGGCGCATCGGTTGCATTGTTTTGGTTTCTGATATGCCAAAGACCGCCATCCAAACTGATGTACCAACTGTCGTCTGGTCCCAGGATCAAATCTGTCGTCCGCAAGTTGGTCGGATAATAATGTTCGGTGATTGAGTCCAAACCGCCGATCCGCTCGGCGCCACCCAGGACAAATCCCAGTCGTTTGATTCCCCGAATATGAATGTCGCGACGCGCCTGCTGCCGGGCCAGCGCCACTGTTCGCTGCGCCTGCTTACGGGCCAGCGCGCTCTGGGCGGCGGCAGCCTTCCTTGCCGCCTGCATGTTTTGATGGTGCTCAACCTCTACCTGCTGCTGCATCTGCCTGACCAGCACGCTATCGGCAGGGGCATCGGGCAGATCGGCGCTGACGACGACGGCATCAGGCGGCGCCTGCCAGGCGTCGAACCCCTGGGCAAAGAGATCCAGGGCCGGCGCCTCGGCCGGGGTCGTGGATGGATAGCGATCGTCGCGAATTTGCGCAAGGGGGCGGGCGCTGTTCCACACCCGCACTTGCGCAACAGCGCCGCGGAAGCCCTCGCCCAGAACCCACGACCCAGCGGCGTTGGCATCCTTTTCCGAATGATCTGCCTGCTGCACCTGGCGCCCGTCGAGGATCTGGCACAGGGTCGTACCATCCCACGTAAGCGCGAGATGATACCATCTGTCTGGTCGCAGCAGCATGCCGCCGAATCGCAGCTCGTCGCCGGCGCCGCGCAGCTCGGAGGGCTGTCGAATAATCGTCAGGCCGGTCGTCCCGCCCTTCACTGCCACGATGCCGATGCGGGCTGTGGCCGCTTGTGATCCGGCCGCCCCACGCTCCGAAGCGGCAGGCACAATCGGCTGCGGCTCGGCATGGTAGGAGGAGACAACCAACGAGGCCTCGGGTTGTTCGATTGCGACGTAGCCTGGTCCATAATAGTGCCACTCGCCATTTAGCTTTTTCCCAATCTGATAGCCATTGGGCGCCACGGCGGCTCTGCGTCCACGCGCCGTATAGATAATGCCATCCTCGCCGTATGGCGCTTCGCCGAAGGCAAGGCTGCGCGGCGTCCAGGGCAGATCACTCAGGTCGTCGTGGCTTCCGGTCAAATTCACGGGTGTTCCGCCCTGCTCGTGGTTGGGATACAGTCGAAGAACCGACCCTTGCGGCACGCGAACGCTCTTGAAAGCCGGAAGCGCTGCGCGCGGATCATTGATCTGGGGCGCCAACGTCTGCTGGCGGAATGGCTCCTGCTGCGTCGTAAAGATCAGTTCTGTTCCTGCCAGTGGGGCATCCCGGCGCGGTTCGATGCGGGTGACGCCATCGGGAAGCTGTGACAGATCGCCGCGCAGAGTGGAATGCACAGCCTGTGCAACACTATGCCCGAAAGCCGCGATATGCTCGTGGAACCCTGGCCCCCATTCCCGCTGCTCTCTGATCAGCTCAAATCCTGGCGGCGCCCATATGGAACGATTGATGTTGCTCCGCACGACTCGTTCGACGGGAATGATCTGCCCATGGTGAGAAAGTGACAGAACCCCTTCGGTTTCATGCGGTGCATCCATAAATATCGCGGCTTGCGGCTTCCAGCCCAGAGCGCGCAGGTCAAAAATCCCATCCGTAAGAACTTCATAATCATCAACCGCTGTCACCGCGGCGATGGGCTTTCTGAACAAGAACAGCGCCCGCCGTTTGGGGATATTGAGGATGCTGAAATCCGGGACATCCTGCAACCAGGTCTGACCTAAGCCGCTGAACTTCGCCCAAGGCCCATCCGCCAGGCGATAGATGGCTTGCCCCTGCCGTGTTTTGGGCTGGTCGGGCGGGCGCTCTACACGCGCAATCCCTGCCGCAATCCCGGTCGTGTCCTTCGCTGGCTGGGATGCGGTCGCTCGCTTGATGACATAGCGTGTACTGCCTGGGCACTCGTGCAACCCGCTCCCGATCATCTCCGGAATTTCTTGGCTTTTGGTTGGAACCAGACGGAAATTGGGAGCCACCCAAAACTGCCAACGGACCGAATCAGCCGGCATTGGGACTCCTACAGGAAAGAGACGAACTTCTCGTTCCGAAGGATTCTCGGTTTTGGGCCCAATACCAATCACGCCCTCCACTCCATCTGGGGCGATGACGTAAAGGGCCGATCTTATAGGCCAGCGCGGGGATGACAGATCGGCTTGCTTCCCTGAAAGGATGGTTCGTCTTCCCTCATAATCTGGCTTTTCAAATAAGAAGAGGATGTTGTTTTCCGGGATGTCCACTGGTTTCGACGGCTGAAGGTTGATCCCCCATGCCTCAGGTAGACTCCCGGTCAGGTTTGGCGCCAGAAGAGTGAAGATGTTCGCACCGGACCCTGCATTTGCATCCTGGCGCAACTGCGTCACTTCCAGGGCCGCACCTGGGGGAACCCAGGCCGATCCGACCTGTGTGAGTCCAGGCTTTTGATCCGTAGTCTTCTCTTTTGTGTTATTCTCATTTGGCCGCTGCCAGAAATCAGGCAGGATCAGCACCTGGGCCTTGCCCTGGTAGCCCGCCCGCTCGAACAGAACCACATGATTCTGACGGCGATGACTGCGATCGAGCACGACCACCGAGCCGATCTGCTGCTGACCGGCAGGCGCCTGCGGCAGATCCTGGCGGACGGCAAAAGATTCGCCCTGAAAATCCGCCTCGCTGAAGAAGATGGCTTCGATATCTTCCGGCAGGCTGGCTGAACCGAGCTGCGGCAGGTAATCCCCGGCCATGCTCCTGTACAGGCCTTCTTTCAGACGCACGGGCTTACCGCCATAATTTGGCTGTGGATAGAGCCGGATGGCCCCATCCATCGGCGCCGGACAAACCCAGGCCTCAATGGTATAACCATTGGACAGATCGGGCATCTTGCCGCTCAGATCAATTTCGTGCTCATGACGCAAACGTAGAGCGTCGGTATTACTCATGATGGTCTCCGGTCTGCTGTGAATCCAAACTGCTCAGGTCTTGGCAGGAGTCATACTTGAATTCATGACGGATCAACTTATAACCAGGAAGTTGCCGCATGCCAGCCACTGCTGACGGTATCCTCTACCATATGCGCCGCGCGGCTGAAAAACTCCTCTATCCGGCGTTCAACTTCCTCAATATCAGCTTCGATGGCCCGCACCACCTCTTCCGCCTCGTGGGCCAGTTGGCTGAGCAGGACTTTGGCTTGATCCAGGCGGGCGGAAACCCAGCGGCGAGCTTCGTCCAACTTCCCTGCCACCCATTGCGCGGCCTCCGCGGCCACCTGGATGGCATAATGCGCCGCCTCGCTGACGAGGGCGGCAGCATCTGCGACGATGGCCTTGACGCTGGCAGCCGCATCGGCGGCAAATTGCAGCGCTTTCTGGCCCAGGTCTGCAACTTTTTCAAGGAGAGGCCCGGTCGCATCCAACGCCGCTTGCTCGGCATTCTTTGCCAAATTCTCGGCCTCACCAGCCAGATTTTTAGCGTCTTGACCGATCTCGCCCGCTGCCTTGTCCATCGTGTCCGCCACACCGCTCACGATCTGTTTGGCTTCACTTGCCGCTGCCGTGGCCACTTCAGCTACCTCCTTCGCGGCCGCGACGGCCACGTGCGCCACTTCCTGGGCGCCCTCTTCGACGAATTTCCCAATCGGAGCCAGGTATTGCTCGAAGATAGTCTCTGCCTCGTTGACCACGTGGTCCCATGCCGCCTTGGCCAGCGCTTCCAGAGTGCTAAACTCCTCCACCAACACCAGTTCCGGCAGGTGCAGGGAAGCGCCCTGAAATTTGAAACTGCCGTTGATGGTCAGTTTGAATTCCTTGCTGTCAACCATCAGGGCCACATGGGCGTCCAGATCGGTATCGAGATGGAATTGGGTCGCGGCCACATGCGGGATGATCGGCCCGATGTCGCCGTGCAGATGAATGCCCAGATCGCCGTGGGCTTCCAGCTTCCCTTCTTGGTGCCACCAGTGGCATTCCAATTCGGCGGTCACTTCGTTGCCGGCGCCGATCTTGAAATCAAAATCGAAGCCCTCTGCGGTGATATCGGCGTGAATGTCCGTTTGCAGGAAGCCGAAAAGCTGTGCGTGCAGGTCGGCGTGGAGGAAAGGTGCGCTGCGCGTGCTGAGGTGCAGCACCGGGCCGCCGGGCTTGAGGAACCAATCACCTACGTCCTTGGCAACGGCTGGGGTGACCGGCCTCTGCTGGCCGGCTGCCAGCGCGCCCACCTTGCTTTTCACCTGTTGGTTGAAGTCTTCGGCCGTCTTCGGCGTCTTGTGGATCCCTTGACCGTCCCCCCAGATCTTCAGAACACGGCCAATCTCGATCTTTTCAGCCTCCAAATGCCCCGAAAAGCCGGGAATGCCCTGCGTTGACAGATCCAGCACCGCAAATGCATCCCAATCGAAGATGCGCAACCCGCCGCGAATCCCGACGCCGGGCATGACTGTCGCGCCATCCGGCAAGTTGACGATGCTATCGGCCCAGTGAATGCGCACATCTCTAAACTCGACTTTAGAAAGGATGGCCTCGATATGCCCCAGGGCGCTTTCGGCGGCTTCGACAGCAGCCGAAACGCCTTTGGCGGCCTTATCCGCGGCCTCGCCCGCAGCCTTGACAGCACTCCCCGCGTCACCTCCGACCTGATCGGCTACATCGTCCGCGACTTCTTCGGCGGCCTCAGCACCTTTTGCCAGCAGCTTTGCGGCAGAGTCTGCCAGGTGCAGCCGGTATTGCACACCGGTGAGGGCCTCCAGCAGAACCGGTATGCTCAGCTCGTCTGTGCCAAATTCGACATAAAGCGGCTGGACGACTTCTCCCTCAACCTCAAGGACAAAGCCTGCGTCGCCATATACCAGATTCTTGTCATCCTTGTAGATCGCAAAGGAGCCGCTCAGACCCAGGTCCAAGCCGGACGGCTCGAATTGGAGGCCAAGATCGAGCGACAGGGGCTTATCCTGGTTGATGACCAGTTGCACACCGGGCAACTGGTAGATGGGCGTGAGCGGAACAGACAGAGCGAGTTCCGTCATTTGCACATGGCCCGTAAGCGACTCCTCCGCCAGGGCGATCCAGCCAGTCATCTGGAGCCGCTGCCCGACAAAGTGAATATCCAGACCGCCCATGATGTCAAATTCCGGCCCGGCTTCCGGGATCTCCAGATTTTCCTTGATCCGCAACATTGGGGAGGTGAGCACCAGGCTGTTGCCCCCCCCGGCATCCAGCTTGAGCCTGCCCGGAATGGAGACCTGCAGGGCGACCACATCGCCAACCGTCACCTGCCCATCCAGCTCGTCAACATCAATCACTCGCCGCACGATATTGTGCTGACCGAACTTCACCCGAGCGCCAACGGATACCCCCTGGCCCAACGTCATCGTGCCAGTGCCAAAGGGAAAGCTGGGCGCGCCGGCATCCTGCCGGGCATAGCTGGGCTGCATGGCGCTGGCAGCAAAGGCCGGCGGCTGGTAGGCGCTGCTGCTCACCGTCGAGAACAACAAGTGGGTGAGTTCGATATGCTCCAATACTGCCGCAACGACCTTGAGGAGCTTGTGGACCGGTTCGGGCAGAAAAGTGAGATCCTCTGAATTCGAATGAGTTGATTCGTCAGCGCTGTCGGCAAAGGCAATGCCAGCCACCAGACCCTCGTTCTCGCCGCTGCGCACCGCAACAAATGCTTTTGCCTGGCGATACTTGGACAAGGCTGTGAAGAGCAGGGTATTCTGTTGATCATTCTCTTGCCAGGCAAAGCCCAATTGCTTGAAGGTCAGCAGCTCATCAATCTTTTCAAGTATTTGTTCGACTTCATCACCCGCCAGATCTTTGAGGTCATCTTCAAGATGCTCCTGCCCCACCAGTTTCAGGACATCCTGGATGCCCAGGGTGCTCTCCTCATCATTGCCCAGCCAGGATACTTCCACCGCCCGGCTGACTGCGCCAGCTTTGGAACTATCACTTGCCTGATCTGGCCGGCTGCCGCCAGACTGACTGTATTCCGCCAGAAACATGCCCTGGCCCAGCGGCCGCGACCAGGCCACGGAGAAAGTCTTTTCGGTGCGGCTGTAGTCTAGCGCCAGATGAGATACCTGAAATACCGTATCCAGCGCCTCCGCCGCCGGCTTGGGAATATCGGGTAAGCCAATGGCGTCCGTCAGATCGGTGAGCGTGACGGGCTGCTTCGGGTCCGGGACGCTGAAATCAACAGAAAAGGTCTGTATGTCCTTTGAGATCATCACATTGGCATCCAGCCCATACCCGCCTTTTTCCAGGGTCCATTCGATGGCAAGCGCCGTCTCGCTTTCCCCTTGCTGACCAGCGCGAGCCATTGTCAATTGCAGAAGCACCCGGTTATCGGTCCCAGCCAATACTGGTATGTCATCGGGGATTTTCCAATCGGTGACAGCCTGGATCGTCAGCGATCGCGATGAGGCTGCGTATTCAAGGGAGAAAGAGTCCAGGGTGACATCCGGCGCCTCAGCCGGTACGGTCGCGCCAAAGAGTTGCGCGAGCTGGTTGATCAGCTCGTTGATGTGAATCCCGTCGCCGTCGCCGCCAACCTCTCCGCGGAAGACCCAGCCACCCCCGTCATAGCTCGCCAGCGCAGACATCTCGATCGCTGAACCCATTTTGAACTGGACCGAAAGGCTCGCATTTTTGCCGCCGTCCGACTCCTCTGAGAAAAAGAGGCCGATCTCATCCAGTTCGATCACGCCTGGCAACAGGTCAACTTTGCCGTCGAGACGCAGATGCAGATCGGTGGAGGATTGCTCACCATCGCGTCCGCTCACGGCATGGCTGACCCACGCCTGTGTCAGCCGCACGCTGTCGAGGCCAAACGGCAGCGGCGCAGGCAGCAGTTTGCCCATCAGGCCGCCGAGGTCAACGCCGTCCGGATCGTCCAGCCCGCCTTCGATCAGGGTCCAGGGCCGCACACGCACCCTGAACTGCTCGCCGAAGAAACTGGTTGTCGCCTCCAGCTCGATGGAAGCCGAGTCGCCAGACTTGCCAATCGGCGCCCAGACGGTGAAGTCAACCTCACGCAGCTCGAGCGGGCCGGCTTGCACCAGATACGCATCCTGGCTGGTGGAGTCGCCGGCGGCGAAGGTACACTGCACCCATTCCCCCGGTGCGTAGGCGAAACCGAGGAGGGTGATGGCGTCCGGCAGCGATAGCTCCTGCGCATCGAAGATGCTCACCTGCTCGCCGAGCAGCGCTGCCAGCGCTTTGCCCGCCTGTTTGAGCGGCGTGCGGGTGGCGAAGCGCGAGGTGTAGCGCACAGAGAAGAACTCATCAGGCTTGCCCATAACGCCCTTGTCGAGAACATGGGCTTCAAGGATGATGGGCTGGTCGGGCGCGCCGACTGCCAGCAGCCAGTAGTGGGAGAAATCGTTCGGATCGGTGAGACTGTAACGATACGCCAGTCCCGCCGGATGCACGTTTTCTGCCAGCGACGCAGCCTGGTTCGGGTGCAGCTCTCCCCACCACCGCTCAAGAACCAGCCAACCCGCGCTGACATCGGCGCGAATCTCTACGCGGTTGGGAGAGGTGTTCGGCTCTGGCAAATGGGTTTGCGGGATACCCGCCCTTCTCGCCTCCTCCAGAACCTGGTCGTCGGCTGCGCTTCCCGCCCGAGCCACGCTTGCGGCCAGGATTTGGAAGCCATTCTGTAACGGGTAGCGCGCAATGTTGACAACGTTGGGGTTATGCCGATCGTATTCATTGACTATCTGATTGTCGGGGACCGCAGCCAAACCATAGCTGATGACGATCGTCGCTTGCGTGAGGACGCCCTCCGCGGGCAGAATGTCGCCGGGAAGCTTCTCGAATACAGTACGCACGTTCCACTGCTCGGGAAGCGGCGCCAGGAAGAGCATCGTGACCAGATTGGCGCCCCTGAGGCCGAACTCCAGATAGACATCGAGTTCTGGATAGTTGAAGATATCACCTTTACCGGCCAGGCACAGCAGCTCGACGCCTTCCGGCGCGTCGGCCGGAGGAGCGATTTCGTGCACTTGTTCCAGAAGCACGTCGTGATTGCCAAAAGCAGCCAGCAGGACGTTGCGCGCCGGATTCAGATCCGGTATGTGCGGCGAAAGGGTGAGGGTTGCAGCGCGTTCGTCGTAGAGAAGCGCCCGCTTGAGTGCTTGCGTTGCGTAAGTCATGATTTGCCTCCACCCACAGCGCTGCCTCGCCCCGATGGCACAGCGGGCAAACCCCCTTGCGGCGTCAATGCACCGACGGCCGCTTTCACCTTTTCTTTCACCGCCTCCTGAGCCCTATCAAGTAGCCCAGTCGGCGCCGGTTCGTGAAGGATCTTCCCGTCCTTCGCATAGAGCCTCCACTTCTGGGCATAAAGATAGGTGTCGGTCCACTTCAGCATCTCAATCACGCGCTTGAATTCGCTCGTCCACGGGTTCTGCGCCTCTGTGGGGGGCGAAGCTGCGGCTGCGGCTGCCCCGCCCAATCGCACCGGTTTACCGTCTGGCGTGAAGCCCAAGAGTGGCGAACGATAACGCGTCTGCGGGTCATTCCATTGCAAGGAGGATGTCAACCAACCCAAATCGGTCGAACGTAACCTGCCTGCCGCTGCCTCTGCATTGAGCGCCTTCATAATTCCCTCTTTGTCACCCGACAGTTGCCAACCTACCGGCGCCAGCCCCAGCACCGTCAGCCCATCCATCCCGGCCAGCCAGGGCAAGTGCAGTCCGAGGATCGGCGTATCTTTCAGGTTCTGCAACCCCAGGGGCCTGCCCTGCTTAATCTGGTCGTTGAGTTTTTTGATCTGGGCGGCGCGGTAAATGGCTGTGGCGATTTTCACCACCACATCAACCAACTTGGTAGCGATGGAAACGACACCACCGGCGCCGAAGGCCGCCGCGGCCCCTGTGGCGGCTGTCGTAGCCATCTCCTTGCCGATTTGAATCCCTTTTTCCGCTTGATAGGAGTGAATGCCGCCATATACCGCGTGTTCAAGGAGAGAGAAACTGCTCTCCTTCGCCCTACTCACGTCATACGCTTCTTTGGCCAGCATGGCCAATGTGACCCCTTTCGCCAACAGCTTGACGCCAGCAACAATCGTTCCCAGGAAGGGAATGCTATCTGCCACAGCCTCGGCAGTGTCTTTAACGGCCGAAATCAGTTCGAGGTCGGTTGGGTCTCCTAGCACCTCAACCAGGGCGTCGAAAAACTCGCCCAAAGCTGCTGTTGACTCTGCGGTTCCTTGCTCTGGCAGCTTGGCAATTTCGCCCGGGCCGCTGTCATCCCCTTCTTTGGCAAGTTTTGTTACTTCTTTCAGTAGTTCATTGACCTGCTCATTTGTCTCTTTGTTCTCTTGCTTCGCCTCGGCGGCCGGACGCGCAAAGCGGTGCCCTTCCAACGATTGGGTGAGCCACCTGCTGAAAAGACTTGGGTTGATCGTAGCTGGGCCTATTTGGCGTTCTACACGCCGCTTCAGGGGGTAGGCTGTCCTTTCGCCTGCCGCCTTTGTCACAGGCTGCTGTTTGACTGGGGGGAGAGGGGTGTCTGGTCGTAACCCGTCAGCCGTTTGCACCACTCGCTGACTTACCGCAAACTGACGGCCGGGTCCAACTGTGGGTAACTGCGGCATATCTGAAGCTACCTCCTTCTGAAAGAGTGCATAAGTGTCATGCAATGCCTCCGTTACGGCGTCTACAAGAGAAAGGGGTAACCGTCACACAGGCATGATACTAGCAGCGAGTTAGCATTTCGTGATGTGGTTTATATTCCTATGTGTTTTCTTGCGGCGATCACTCTGTCATCTGTTGGTCAGAGTCAGCATCTTGTGGCGTGGTTTAGATTACAAAATCTGGTTCCATTTGCTGCGCAGCCTTCTTCCTTCGAGCGCGAGGCCCAACGGCTGGTGCTCAGGCGCTTGACCGAGCGCGACCGAAGGGGGCGCGAAAGCCAAGTCGCCTGGAGCACCGGGTTGGGCGGCTGGCTGTGCGTTGGATCTTGGATCAGGCCGTGGGCTCGTTTCTGCTGAGCGCCCGCCGCAGAAGGCGCTCAATTTCAGCCAGCACATCTTCAGGTTTGGTTTCCATTTCCAGGTCGGCAAGTTCGCTGTCTACATGGTTGGCGATGCCCATCTTGTCTTGAATGGCATCGAGCATTTGCAACACGCGTGTCAACTCATGTTCAGTCAGCAGCCCGATGTGCAAATCCAAGTCGGCGCGGCGCTCGGCTTCTTGGCTCAGGCGGTTCTGGCTGATCAGCACAAAAGTTGCCAGAAAAATCGCTTCCAGGGATACGACCATGGTCAACAGTCCGTAGGGGAAGGGATCGAAAGGACGCACCCCGACCCGTCCGGTGTTGAGAAGAATCCAAACGCTAAACCACACGAGATGCACGTACACAAACACCATGTGCCCCGAAAAAGAGGTGATGGCGTCGGCGATCCGGTCTTGCAGGCTGCGTTCACTGGCCGCCTTCAGGCGGAGGGCGATAATGGTGCGAATGTTCCGCTCAATGACCTTAGACAGGGCTGGATTGTCTCCGGCGTGGTCGGCTTGTTCCTCGTGGTTCGAGCGGCTCTGCTGCATCAGAATGTCCTTCCGTTTTGCTTCAGTCTTTCCCATCGCAACCTCCCCGCCATAGCTTACTGCATAACCGCATTGCAGCCGCCCAACGGTCGGCATAACCCGCGCGCGGAGCGCGTCAGGTGCATGCTGTGTTGGGCGGCTGTTGCCGTAGACTAGGATCGCAATCCAGGAATCAATACTGGCGTTCTCTTTTTATAAGACTCGTAATCTTCTTGACCACCCCATTTCTTATCCGCCTTATTTTCAAGTAATGGAACTCCACTGACACGAGTAAGAAGAAGTGTGACGAAAACAGGAGAAATCAGGGCGACCCACTGCCAACCTTGCAGCACGGGAAAAGCGATTACCGCTATGCCGATCCAAAGAATGATCTCACCAAAGTAATTGGGATGGCGAGATCGAGACCATAAACCTGTTTGAATAAACTTGCCTTTGTTTTCTGGGTTTGCGCTGAAGCGACTTTTTTGGGAGTCGGCCATAACCTCAATAGCAAAGCCGAAAATCCATATCAGAAAACCGACAATGGCAAATACATCCAGTTCTTTGCGGGTGGTTGTTGTAATGGCAACCAGCGCAGCAGCCATTGTGAACGTGACCCACAAGCCCTGGATCGTCCAAACGTTTAGGAATCGGATGAAGGAAGGTTTTAGCTCGTCAAAACGGTCATCCTTTCCTGCTTTCTTGATGCGACCGAACAAGAAACTGCCCAGACGGATTGCCCAGATGACTACAAGGGCCGATAGAAGGAGTGATCTGACATCAACGCCTGCGCTAAAAGTAATGGCAATGGAGATGACGGAAATATAAGTGATGCTCCCCGTCAGATCGAAGAATTTTTCAGTCTGTAGCAAATAGGCGGGAATAAATGCCAGCCACTGGATCAGAAAGGCCAGCCCGACTGACAAAGCAAATAATGGAACTCCAAAAATCAAAACCCCACCTTGACTGCCCGCTAAAGCGATTAGAAATCCAACCAATATCAAAATGGGAAATGCGATCAGTGCATTGCGATCTGTTGTTTTCATAAGTTTTTGTCCTTATAGTAGTCTTTGTTGGATAGAGATTAAAACCCGCGCCGTTGACCTTGCCAGGGGGCAGGAATGTTGTTACGAAATTCCTCCACACTGGGGCCGCGCAGCGTTGCGAGTCGCCAGGTTCCGTACAGGTAACTTACGATGAGCAGAACGATGGTCGCGGGCCAGCCTGTCAGCCCGTTGACGAGGGCGAGTTGGCTGACGTTGCGTCCTTGAAAAAGGGTCACTTGCCAAAAGAGACGCAGGGAGAAGAACACAATCCAGCCCAGTGTCACTTCTGCATAGGCAGGGCGGACGCGGGCATGCCAGTACCAGCCGAGCGGCCAGCGGCGGGCGAGGTAACTCGTCCATGCCACCATCGGCTTGCCGATGGCCAGACTGACCAACGCAAGGGCAAGCATAAGCACGCTGTTGACAATGTTAGGGAGAAAGTAGCCTTCGGAACGGCCGAGCAGGTAAGCCAGCGTGATTGCCAGCCCAACACTTGCCATGCCCGCCAGCGCATAGATTAGCGGTTGTTTTCGGCGAAGCCGGAGGACGGCGATCAACAAGGCCATTCCCAGCGCTCCGATCATCGCGGCATTGAATCCCGCCAACCCGTTCAGCAATAAAAACAGAATGGACGGCAGGATCGTATCCAGCAGGCCGACATTCCCCGCAACCGTGCGGAATTCATCCAGCAGTTCGCGCGCTTTACCAGGCATGTTTTCCCATCCAGAATTTGCGCCAGTCGTTTTCGCTGGTTTGCAGAGCAATGAAGGCGTACAGACTACCCGCCCAGAATCCGAGCGTCATCATGGCAATCGTCCACAGAATGGCGACGAGCAGTGATTTTTCGCGATAGATGATCCAGCCCGAGAACAGTATGAAGCCCGTGTACAGGTCCACGAGTGAGACGATGCCCCACGGCATGGCAAAGAGTTGACTGCCTTCGCCAAAGAAGTCGCCGCGCGTGAAGCCGTTGACGAGCACGGCGGTCATGGCAAGTATGCCGAGAATGGAAATGAGTTTTGCGAGTTTCATGAATTACTCCTTTGAGACGCAGGCAAATCCGAGCGCGCCGATGCCGAGATGCGCGCCGAGGACAGGCGTGATTTGCGCAATGAGAACTTCGCCTTGCGGAAAATAGGAAAGCGCCTGCTGATGCAAGGCTTCGGCTTCTTCCTGAACGCCCGCATGCAGGATGGCGAGTTTTTCGTAGGGCGCACGTTCCGACAGCCATTCGAGTAGACGGGCGGTAGCACGCTTTTGTGTGCGCGTGCGGTGCGCGGTGGCTTGGCCCATGTTCATGTGAAGCAAAGGCTTGAGTTGTAAAAGTTCGCCGAACGTTGCCAGTGCAAAATTCATCCGTCCACTGCGGCGAAGATATTCGAGCGTTTTTAGCGAGGCGAAGACGTGGGTGCGCTTCATCAGATTATTCAAGGCGGAGTTAATTTCCTGCGCTTCTTTTCCTGACCCCGCCAATTGCGCGGCGTGCTCGACGATGAATCCCAGCCCGAGGCTGAGTTGACCCGAATCCAGTACGGTGACGGGGATGCGCTTGAACTGCTCTGCAGCGATGCGCGCCGAGTTGACGGTGGCGCTCAACGTTTCCGAGATGTGAATGGACAGAATGGCTTGCGCGCCGTCGTCTGCCAGACGCCCGAAGGCTTGCGTAAAAACTTCTGGACCAGGAGCGGCTGTTTTGGGATGTGGATTGAAATTCGGTAATTGGGCATAGAACTCACTGCGCGTCAGGTCAACACCATCCATAAAAGATTTAGCGCCCACGTTAATCGTTAACGGAATGACAGTGATGGAATGTCGGCTGACAGTCCTATTGGGTAGATCACAAGTGCTATCAGTGACAATGCGTATGGTCATCTTTTCCATTAATCTCGCTCGACTTTGCTAATTTGCTCCAGCAAAACCGCCCAACGGTGGGCATCAGGCGCGGCGCCCAACCCGCGCCTGCATGCACGGGTTGGGCGCGAACCTTCTCGTGTTACTGCGCTCCGGGGGCGCCGTGTAGGAATGTCACGAAAACCAGCTCTTCATCTTCTGCCCGAATTGCGTGTGCTTCCCCCACGCTAAAAACCAACAGCGTGCCAGGCCCGCTGCGTTGCTCCCGATTATCGCCACCCGAAAACACTCCGACTCCCTTAAGAACGACGATATACACTGGCGAGTGTGGGGCCACATGCTCTTGCACTGACTGCCCGGGCTTTAGTGCAAATCGCAAGATGCGACCATCCTTATCAACAAAAAGAGGCTCAGCATAGGGGTCCTTGTCGTGAAAGATCGCAGTTGTCATGTAGCGGAATGGATAACATGAAACAAACTCCTTTCGGTGTGAGAAAACTTACTTGCTCGTCTGATCGGCAAGCCGATAGTTCCGTTCCAGTTCAACAAGACGCGTAACAAGTTCTGAATGGCCTTGAATGTGAAAAAAGCGTCTTGGCACGTTTCTCCCGACTGTCCGGGCCATGAATGGTTCGCCCCAAAAGCTCAACAAACACTCTGTTTTTTTTGCTTGCGCCCCCCTCCTCCCCGGTCGGTGTACGGAATGTTGGGCAGCACCTCACGCTTGTTTGGCAGTCAGATCCTTGTCTTCCATTTCCCAGGCATGATCGAGCGTGTGAAAGGCGGTGTGCCGTATCAGGTACCGCAGCGGCCACTTGCCGGCCAATTTACCCTGTGAGTGATAGTCCCGGATTGCGTGGCAATAGGCATCGCGATGCGCTTTCAGCCCCTCGCCCGTCAGCATCGCACCGTCGGGGGTGTGTACGCCAAGCCCCTTCGCCCAGTCCTGCTCGCTGGCAAAGATATGACCGACGATGCGGTCCCGATCACGCCCTCCCCCTCGCGGACCCTTCTGCATCTCAGCCGACACCCGCCTGCGCACATCGTCGAAAAACGCCCAGCACGCCTGCATCAGCGTCAGTTCACGTTCCAATTCGTCACCCGACATGCCTTGCTTGTCGATGCTCGAAAACGCGAACGAGATGCCCCAGAAGTCAGTTGAGCCCGTTCCTGAATACTGCTCGACCACGTCGACGTTCGTGATGGCGTCAAACTCCGCGTCCATTTCAGCTAGCTTTGCCACCTGTGAATATCGCGGAATATAGGAACGTAGCCTTTCGATTGCGTCCTCCCCGGTCTTCGCCCCGCGTTCGAGGCCGGGCCAATCAGGTGCTACCGCCACCACCTTCTTGCCTTTCGGGCCGATTTCCAGCGTCACTCGAGTATGTTTAGCCACGTTTCCTCCGATCACAATAGTTCCTGCCATTACCGCGATTCGCCACAGCTCAATCGAGAAAAGGAAGATCAATTACCTTGCCGCTGCCGCCCAACGCCAACCGGTCTCCAATCAAAGATCAGAGATCAGGTGTGTGGAAGGCGAGAGTTCTGCGGTCTCCAATCTCCGGTCTCCAATCTCCGGTCCACGGTCTCCAATCTCCGGTCTCCGGTCTCCGGTCTTCGGTCTCCAATCTCCGGTCTCCAATCTCCGCTCTCCAGCAGAGCCGCCCAATAACGCTCCGGTTCAGCGGCCTGTCCGCTGGAACCGATTGTTAGCCCGCAAGTGCGTACGCTCATGCTACCGATGCACTACGTCAGCGCGTACTCTTCGGCGTTTTCACTCCCTCGCCACCACAGTGTCATACAGCCCGTAATGGGTCAGCCCTGGATGGCTGTCTATGCCGGTGTAGCGGAGCGACGCGTCTTCGTAGCGCCGGAACGCGAAGACGGCCTGGTTCATCTGCTCGGTGTTGAACACCTTGAGTTGTACCAGCAGGTGGAAGTCCTTGACTGTCAGGCCGGTGACAGTCAGGAACAGATCCGGTTCCAGCTTGGTAATGACATCCTGTAGCGTGTTCTCACGGAAGTCGGTGAGGTACATAAACGCGGGAATCCGCGTGGCGAACTTGATCAGCTTTTCCTGGACCAGCTTGCGCTTGGACTTGTACTCCTTCTCCTCGTCGCTCAGCTCCTTCTTCTCCGTGCCCGTCAGGTCTGTCTTTTTGGCCTTGTTCTTAAGCTCCTTCACCTTCCCGCTCTTGTTGATGATGGTCTCGATGATGTTGTCGCCCAGAGCGCGCCAGCCTTCGATGCGCCCAACCGCGGCCATCGCCTCGGGGTTGTCCAGGATGCGGCGCAGGGTGTCGTTGTCCACGTTGACGAGCAGCGCGCTCTCCCACTTGCGGGCCAGCAGCGTGGCCGAGGTGCCGGCCATGGCGATGTCGAGAATGCCGCCCGCATCAATCTGCGTCATGTTCGCGCCGTCGTAGGCCAGCACGGGCAGGAACGATACGAGGTCTTTGACTGCGTTCTCCGGGTTCGGCTCGCTGGGCGACAGGCCGATGCCGTACTCCGAGAGCTGCCGCAGCGCGCGCGTGGGCGCAAAGTCGAACACAAAGCAGGCGGGCTTGAGAATCTCTTCCTCGTGCGGGTTGTCGCCGTTGGGATTCTTGATGGACCACGGCGACTGCACGCGGAACGCGGCCTGAAAGTAGGTCTCCGGCGACTTGAGGTTGCGCAGCATCAAGATCGAGGACCACTGCGGCACGGTGACGCCGGTGGTGAGCTTGCCGCAGGAGAGCGTGATGGTCTTGGTTTCGAAGCCGCTGCCGATGGCCTTGCGCACGGGCGGCAACGCAGCCAGCCCGATGCCCGCCGCCGCCCCTGCAGCGATGACAACCGCGTAGTCGTGCCAGAAGGTGTTGTGCTTCTCGGCCAGCAGGTTCGCCATGGCGTGGCAGGCCGCGACGTTGGGCAGGAACCAGAACGAGTGCTGCAGGTAGGGCAGCAGGCGCACATCCGAATACGGAAACGGCGGCCGCGTGCCCGTCTTCAGATATTCAACCGATTTGAGCGCGTAGCCGCCGCGGATGATGTCCAGCCACTTCTGCACGTCGTCTCTTGTGCTTGAACTGCGCCCAGACGCCCGTGCCTGATGCCTCGAAGAAGGCGTTGAGATCGAACTCGTCGAACTCGCCGGCGCTGGCGATGGCCAGCAGCTCGTCCGGCATCTGGTAGGTGAGCAGGCGCATTTGCGGCAAGGCGGCGTAGGGATTCGGCTTGCCCGGGCGTCTGGTCGCAAAATCCTCCTTGGCGCGCTGTTCGTCGGTATACGTCCAGTTGAAAATCTGCTCCTCGATGAACTCGCCCGTAGCCAGCGCCCTGAACGGGGTGCCGGAGAGGTAGAGGTACGCCGAGGTCGTGATGGGTAGGAATTCGGCTTCCTTCGCCGAGAGTTCGCTGATGTCTTCGTTCACGTCACCGAGGTCGCGGCCATACTCCAGCCGGGTTTCCTTCAAGGCGACAGTGTTCTCTTCACCCTCGAAGAGTTCCTTGGCGGTGTCACGCCAAGCACCGAAATGGTATTCGTCGAAGACCACGAGATCCCAATTCACCGTGTGGAGCCATTCGTTCTTGGGCTTGATGTTTCCCGCGTCATCCCGGCCCAGCAAATCCTGAAAAGAGCTGAAATAGACGACGGGCTTCCTGCGGTCAATCTGCGTCGGGTCGCTGCCGGAGCTGCGCGAGAGGTACTGCCAGCCGTCGAAGTCCACGTGGGATTCCAGGTCCGTCTGCCACGCATCTTCCACGGCGGGCTTGAAGGTGACCACGAGTACACGTTTGGCGCCGAGTTTCCTGGCGAGCTGGTAGGCGGTGAAGGTCTTGCCGAAGCGCATCTTTGCATTCCACAGGAAGCGCGGGACCGCGTGCATATCCTCCTGCCAGATGGAGTGGAAGTAGGCGTGGGTCTTGTTGACGGCCTCGGCCTGCTCGCGGCGCATGGTGAAGTCCAAGTGATGCGTGCCGGTGAAGCGCTGGCCGGTGCGCAGTTCGACCAGCACGGTCTGCACGTCCGCCACCGAGCAGCGCATCCATTCCAGCGCGTCCTTCTCGAAACCCTTCTTGGCGAGCGCCGCGCGCACTTCGTGATCGCTGAAGAGGGTGCCGTCGTCGCGCTCGGCGGACTCGTCGAGTTCGATCCGGTAGTTCTTGATGGCGGCAGTCTTGAGCTGCTCGGCCACGCGCTGCTTCACGTCGCGCGTGGTCTGGCCCACCTTGAGCAGACCCGCGTGCGCCTCGTCGTCGATCGCGTAGGCGTAGATGCGCGGCCGGGCGACGGGCTTGGGGGCGAGGATTTCGTCGATGGTGGGTTTGCTCATTGCGGCCCCTCGATGACTACCCAATGGCCGGCCTTGTCGGAACCGACACGTTGCAGCCGGCCCTGTTCGCGGAGTGTTTTGAGATGGCGTTCCACGGTTCGCGTGGCCTTGTTCAGCAGGGCCGCCAACTCCCTGGCGGACAAGTGGGGTTGCTGCGTCAGCAATTCCAGAATCGCGTCGCTTACACCGACATTTACACCGATATTTACACCGACATCTCCGGGGGCGGTGTTCATGGTCTCAGTTGCCACATCAATGTATTTGTACAGCGAATTGGCAATGGCATCGAGCATGAAGCCAATGAACGGGCGGCAATCCACCGCGCCGGCATGCGAATCCTGCAGCGCCTTGTAGTACAGCGCCTGGTTGTGGTGGACCAGGGTTTCGATCGGCATCCAGGCGAACAGCGGATTCCATCTGGAAAGAACCAGCGTCTGCCACAGCCGCCCGATTCTGCCGTTACCATCGCGAAAGGGGTGGATGTGTTCCAGCATGTAGTGGACGGCGGAACTTTTGATGAGCGGGTGCGCCTCGCTGCTCTTGCCCCAGTGCAGGAGCTGCTCAACGAGAGCGGGAACTTGCGCCGCCGGCGCGCCGCGATGCATCACCGTGCCGTCGCCGCGCACGACGGCCACGCGGACCGTGCGGAACTGGCCCGACTCCCCGATGAGTGCGTCGGTCAGGTGCGCGTGGGCTATCAGCAAGTCGCCCACCGACCAGGGGTCATAGCGGGTGATTTCGTTGTAGGCGTGCCACGCGTTCTGCACCTCTTTGATGTCCTTGGGCGGTCCCCAGACGGGTTTGCCGTTGACGACATCGGTGACCTGGCCCAGGGTGAGCCGGTTGCCTTCGATGGCGGTGGAGGCATGAATCGAGAGGATGCGGCTCAGCTTGCGCAGGTGCAGCACATCGCCGGACTGTTCCTCGCTGATCTTGACGCGCTCAAGCAGGGCGTGGATGTCGCCGATCTTTTCGTGCCAGCGAGGATCGTCCGTGTAGAACTTCTCCAGCGGCGTCATGGCCGGGCCTCCGGCTTGGGCGCGAGGATTTCCTCGATGGTTTTAGTCATCCTCAGAGGCCCCACTGAGATCCATCGGTCGGACAACTTTTTCGATGAACGCGATCTCACTGGCAGAAATGCCATATTTAGCGTAGAGGTTCTCGTCCGTCCACTTCTGCGTCCAATCTTGTGTTGGCACAAAGGTGTAGACTTTGCGCGTCGTGTCCTGGGATGGCTTGTGCAGAAGGATAAGGAGGCGAGTCAGCCGACAGGAGAGGTAGGACAAAACGCCTTCTGCCTCAGTCCGGGAGTCGAACGGACTAATACAAAGATAGGTCTCCGAAGAGATGGTACCCGGCTCCCCAATGAATGGTGTGCTGATGATCCTGTGCGGGTACGTGTCTCTGTTGCCGGTCCCCGGAGCAGCCCGGCCTGTGAAAACCTTCCACTTATCAATGAGGTGAGTGCCAGTCAAAATTGAGCTTCTGGCGACGTATCCCGTGCCGCCGTTCTGGTAGACCAGTAGGTCGCCGGATGCCTTGACAGCGTTTCCCTTGAATGTTGTGGTTAACCCGAACGGCTTCCTGGAACTAACCAATTGGTCGAAACGCTGACTGTCGGGCAGCGACAGCGAGTGGGTCTCACCACTTTCCACTGCAACGACTTTCTTGAGGATCGACAGCCCTTCATTGAAGCGGATGAACACGTCCACGCCCTCTTCTTGAAGAGGGCGACTGGTCGTCGAGACAGGCCAGTCCTTGAAATGAGTGGTGACGCGGCACTGCCCGGGATTGTCCCGGTCCCAGAGGAAGTAGCAAACGCCGCCCTTGAGGCCTACCCCAGGAAAGACATCCGACGCGCTGAGAAAATCGTCAATTGAGCGTAGGCGACTGTCCGCAAGCATCAACTCTCTGAATTCATCAAGACCCTTGCCGCCGGCGAACCAACGCGCAGGAATGATCATCGCCAGGTAGCGTGGCTCCAATGCCTTTGCTTGCTCCACGAAGAGATGGTAAATCGGGGCAGCACTCGTGCCGTACCCACCATCGTCAAGCTGATAGGGCGGGTTGCCGATGATCACGTCGAACTGCATATTGCCTCCAAACAACTCGGCCACGCGAGTCTTGATGTCGTCGGTGTGGATGAACGCATAGGCGTGGGTTTCAAGACCTTCGCCTCGATCAAGGGTCTTTGCGCTCGCGCCGCAGTAGGTACACTTGCCGTCAACCCACGTGTGCTCCATCCGCTCGAACCAGATATTGCCGGCGTCGCTGGCGAAACCTTTGGCAATGGAGCGCTTGCCATTGGCGTGCTTCGAGCAATAGACGCTGCGCCGCGCCAGCAGGCTGGTGATCTGTGTGATGCCGATGCCGTACACCTGCTGCGTCAGGATGTGGTTGACGCGCGTTTCCAGGTCCGGCATCTCGTCCGCCAGGCCCTTGGTCAGGCGGCTGGTGATCTCGCGCAGGAAGACGCCCGACTTGGTGCATGGGTCCAGGAAGCGCACCGTCTTGTCCGCCCAGAGGTTCGCGCCGCCGTGGTCCGCCGCCCATGCCGCGGCCAGGGTGTCCAACATGCGGTTGGCGAACTCCGGCGGCGTGAAGACCTCGTCGTTGGAGAGGTTGGCGATGCACGTCAGCACATCCGGGTTGTGGCCGCGCAGGGCAAAACCAGCCTGAGCGCTCATGCGGCCTCCTGCGGGGCGTCGCCGAACGCGGCGGCCAGTTCGCTTACGGTTATGGGCGGGTAGGTCTTGTGGGGTGTGAAGATTTCGTGCATACCGAGGTCGGCGAAGAGCGTACCTTCGGCGCCATAAGCCGCCGATTGGGTGAGGGTGTCGAGGCGGAAGTCGCGGCGCTGGAATTTGCCCCTGCCCAGGTAGCCCCATTCGGCAAAGGTGATGGGCCGGCCGTCGTGGGTGCGCATGGTCAGCGCGTCGCCGTGCAAAAGGTTCTGCGCCAGAACGTAGGACGCGGCCCGATAGAGTTCGTCCGAACCATCCAGATGCAGGTATTCGGCCAGGATCTCCAGCACATTGGCACGGCACTCGGCGATGTTGTCCGCCAGCAGTTCGATGCCGTAGATGCACATCAGCCCAAGCAGCGCATAGTGCCGCCGCTCGAAGTCCGACTTTCCGTACTTGAGCTCCACGGCGGCCAGCTTGCGCTGCAAAATCTGCACGAGGAAATTGCCGCTCCCACATGCCGGTTCCAGGAAACGGGAATCAATGCGCTCCGTTTCGTCCTTCACCAGGTCCAGCATGGCCTCCACCATCCACGCCGGGGTGAAGACCTCCCCGTGGTCGGCGACGCGTTGTTTGGACTTGATGGTGTTCATGGACCGATCCATTGCGGGCGATGCTTCCTTTTGGTTATTGCGGGCTAACACACGCGTCAGGGATGCTTTGCGGTTATGGGCGACCAACTGCGCCAATCCTGAAACGGCAAAGCGAGGAAGCAACACCAAAAGCCCTGATCGCAGCAAAGCATCCCCTGCACGCAATGTTCGAGCACAGCCCTTCAGTCTTTGCCTTTGCCGCTTTTAGTTCATGGCAAAATCTGTATGCTTGCGCATATAGACAGGCTGAAAGCCCAAAACAATCCGATCTTTAGGAATGCCTAGCTCCACTAAGTCTTCAGCGACGAGTTGGTCCGTCAAATTCTGTTGCAACCAGATTTTGTCGTCTTTTATATCAATGTGAACGACAACGCCATAGACACGTTGCCCGTTATCCCATCCGACATTGACCAACTGATAGTGGTCATGTTGGGTATCCACAAGTAACTGCGTTTCCACGCCTTCCTGTAAAAATTGTGGCGTCTGATAGTGCGCTAATAATTGTTGAACCCGTTTTCGATATTCCTCTATGGCAACCATTGAACAATCACCTCTCTTTCTGGATGATAGACAATCAACTTGAGTTGATACTGCTGGACCATATACTGCCCAAAAGGCAATTGGAAGAAGGTTTGATAGGCAACGATCGGAACCGCTAGAAACAGGAGACGATCTGGTTCAATATGGGCTAGCCCCTCCCGATAGTCGATATACTGTCCCAGTGCTTCATGAAAATCGGTGATGGCCGATGATCGCAGAAAACTTTTGATTTCCACCGCAATTTTCTCGCCATTGCGATCCGCTGCAATGACCCTTTCTGCACCGAGATCGATGCGTAGTTCGACCCCTAAAAACTGAATTCTCAACGGGTCAGCCGTAATGTCCCATCCCTCATCCGTCAAAGCTTGTCTTACCACATCATGATAAATATCTTTTGCAGACATGGTCGTTTCCTATAAATTTACTGATTCTTTCTCTCATTCTATCACAAATGGACACAGGACCGGAGCCGCCAACATCGCCAACCGGCCCAGATCCTCCCCGGTCGGTGTACGGAATGTTGGGCAGCGGCGCCACCAGCAGAGCCTGACCGTGCATAACAGGCTGCGCCCGTCCGCTGGAACCGGGGGTAGGCTCCGCCCTGGCCGTCCCACCGCCCAACCAGACCCGCCGCCTATGACGGCGAACTGCGACCTACGTCCACTGCCGGCAAGTTGCGCAGGTTAGGGATGGAGCGCCGGTGCGGAAGTTGGGACAGAGGACGCGGGCAGACGTGCGCTTGTCTTGGCTAATTCGAGCAGGCCGCGTAGCGCATCGTTGACCGCTTTCGTGTTTGGGAAGGCCTGTGCCAGATCCGGGTCAAGGACAACGATGTTTGAAGATTCCTTCAACCGCGCCGCGTATTTGCCGCGCACCATCGGCCCGAAATCTTCGCGGCGATACTCAGGACGTAGCGTATCATTGACCATGTCAGCCTTCTTCATATAGCTTTCTCTCGGCCCGTGTGGCAGGGCGGTAAGCTGGCTGTTCGCGCCTATTTTACCTGGTTTCTGTGGCTTGGTCTAATACTGCACTTCTACGTCGAAGTCCTTTGGGGCTGTAATACAGTCAATGTCTGGTTTGTGCCTTGCGCAACAGAAGTAGCGTTATTCATGGCAAGTTCATAAAGAACGTCTGGACAAAAATCAACATCATTCGGCCATATCAATGTCCCAGATACCGGATCAACAACAACTTGCTTGAAAAATTCAATGTCTTCCAGGGGCTTGAAAACACCTCCACGCCCTACTATCTTCTGGCGGAAATCGATGATTCCTTCCGTTTTATTCGTAAACCGAAGTTTCAAACGATATCCATCAAGATAAGATACACTCTTCACTCTTGGCAACATCGCAATCACTCCTATTTCAATGGCGGAATCTTACCCCCCCCCCCCCCCCCCCCCCCCCCCCCCCCCCCCCCCCCCCCCACTCCTATTTCAATGCGCAAGCGGTGAGATGCCGATTTGTCCTTCATTTTTGCCGTAAATGGCGTGAAAATGAGGAGGATTATGCTCATCGTAGTACATATAAATCGAGATTCCGAAAAACTGACTGATTTGAGGCATTCTTCTTTATCCCATGTACAATCAGCTTACTGATATCGATATTCTCCGCTCAATCAGGAACTTTCCGTAAAAGTCACCCAACGCCGACCGGTCTCCAATCTCCGCTTTCCGGCAGACCAGCCTAGCGGCCAGGTTCAGCGGCGGGCCGGTTACCCCTGACCTTGCATAACGGGCAGCGCGGCCCGTCCGCTGGAACCAATGTTAGGCCCCCGCCCATACCAGCACGACCCCACGCGCCAACTCGCCCATGACGGCGAACCGGGGCCGACTTCTGCGTCGCGGCGAGACGTTACGCAAACGCAGCCACCGCCACCGGGCGTTCTTGCGCCCATGCGCGCCGGTGCAGCTTGATGCGTTCAATCTCGTGCAGTGTTTCGGCGGTCAGGTAGCTTTCGCCGCAGTTGGGGCAACTGACGATCGGAATGTTCTCAATCACGAACAAACTGGCCCCGCGCCCGTAGCTGCGCGACACGCGCCGCACATGCGCACCATTCTTGCCGCAAATATCGCAGACCATAAGCTCACCCACTATTCACGAAAGACCGTAATCATCACCAGTTTGTCAGTTGCGCCGAACGCTACGACGGTCCGCCTGCGCCACCCAGGGCTTGGCCGTTCACCAGATATTTCCATTCGTCCGGCTGGCGGTCACGTTGGCGTTCGCTGATGTAACCGGCGAGGATGACGCTTTCGATGTCGAAGACGGTCAAACCATCAGCATCCATCTCGTCTTCGGCGTGCACGGATCAATTCACGCATCCGCTTCAGTTCGGCGTCATACATGCAGGCTCCCACGCGTAACGTCTGGTGAGGCTATTGTAGCACATTTGGAGGAAAAGTACGCGCTGATCGGTGGCTTTAGCGATGGTTCGTGTGTCATCTTCCCGGTTGACCCACAGTGTCACATTGGAGGCCTAACGCCAACCGTCAGCCGCCGGGGCCGCCAACATCGTCAACCGGCCCAGATCCTCCCCGGTCGGTGTACGGAATGTTGGGCAGCGGCCCCCCCAGCAGAGCCTGACCGGACCGGCCTGGGCGAACCAGCGACCCCTTCCATTCCAACCGCCTGCCTGTGGACGCCCCCGCCGAAGCTCCGCCCAACGGCTGGGCGTCAGCCGCCCGCCACCAATACGATCGGTAATCGTCAAAACTGACGCCTAACTTTGGCAGCTGGGCGGGGCGGCTGCACGCCGTGTTAGGCGCGATCCAATGGGATTGAGGTTTGCTTCTTGCTTCTTAAACGTTTCTCTTTCTCGAACGCCGATCTGATTGCTGATTCGATCTTGTCAGAATCCACCAAATACTTATCGAAGTCGTGCAAGTTGTCTCGGTTAAGATGTAATTGACCTTCTCCCACATTGCCTCTATGCTGTCCCGCCGAATAATACTGGCTGTGTTCTACTTCGTAGGAAGGTATCACCCAATGGCGAATAACGTCGCGCCACACCGCCAACCACACAAACACATCACAGCAAGCGGGCTTCACTTGCTGAAAGTTCATGTCAAATTGCTTCCGTGAATCCGACGACAATGCTTTCAAGTAGAGCGGTGCATCCGTCTTAAATTCAACGGCACGCGAAGCCTTAACCTCGATTCGGATATTCGGTGGCAAAAAGAAATCGTACTGACCTGAATATTCTGGATCAGTTTTCTTATTCGGGCGTTCCAGGGTGGGAGTAAGTTCTTTTAGATGCCCTTGTGCCCATACTTCGCCAAACCCTCTCGGAGCACCAATTTCAAACAAATCCAGATATAGATTCCGATCTAAGTAGTCATCTCGGAGTTGATAGTATTCATCAAGTGAGAGTTTGGCGGCAACCAATAGATGGGAAATGATGTATTCGTAATCGCTAAATGGATAGACGGATACCAGCTCTTCAAGCTTGTCTCGTATTTCTTGCGCATTGTCGAGTCGGTTCAACAGTTCATCGAGTTGCGCCTTGAGTTTTTCCACAATGGTTACTCCAACGAGAAAGCATATTGGATGCTCTTTGATTCTTCTTGCTCTTGTCCTAACAAGGATCGAAGTTGTAAGTCGGCGGCTATTTCCTGCTCAAAGGGATTGCTATTTTGCCAACCGGCCTTGCCAGTTCGCCTAAATCGCTCTAATCGTCTAAGGGCTATTTCGCAATAGACGGGATCAATGTCTACAGTGTAACAGTTCCTCCCTAGCATTTCTGACGAAATCAATGTCGCCCCCGAATGGCAGAAGAAATCAACAACAATATCGCCCTTAGATGAACTTGCCTTTATGATTCTTTCGCAACTTTTTAGCGGTTTCTGAGCGTAGCATCCATTAACATTTTCCTCCATGCGGTAAAACACTTGCTGAATATCTACCCACACATTGCCCGCACGGATATTTTCTGACTTGCTTCGCTCCATATTTTCAGTTACTTGACCATTGACTTCCTTGTAGTACCCTCGCAGAATCTTTGGTATGTCGGTATATTCAGCGTCTACATCAAAAATAGGGTTTCCCTTTGTGTAATACAATAGCTCTTGTCTAACCGCCATCCAGTTCTTTTGCGTTCCATATCCACGCTGGTTACGCATCGTGATAAAGCTTCGAGATTTGTAGCCCGTTCCTCGCATGGCAATCACAAAATCTGGTAGAGGTTGAAAATCTGATTTTTGATCTGCCCCCAACCAGATATACAGAGACGCATTATCAGATAGGGCGAAGTCTGTTGTCAAAATCCATTGCTTACACCATCGAATATACTCATCAAGTTGTCTCTGCTCAAAGGCCACCAGATTATACGGTGGGTCTTGGATTGCTAAGGCGGCTTTGGATTCGCCCATCAAGGATTTGATACCGTTCTTGTCCGTCGCGTCCAAGCATCCAATCTTATGCTTGCCTTGAGGGTCTACCCATATTTCGCCACGCGATAAGCGACAATGTCTGATAAGATAGTCGTGCAACTGCGGATTTTGATCTAATCTAGGAATGGGGAAGTTTTTCATGCAAAGATTCTATCACTAACCCAATCATGGGTCAACTCCATGAATTAACAAGAACCCGATGGAATGAGGTAATCTTTGGGGTACGGACGCGCCCAACGCCGACCGTCAGCCGCCGGGGCCGCCAACATCGTCAATCGGCCCAGATCCTCCCCGGTCGGTGTACGGAATGTTGGGCAATGCCCCCATTGGTCGCACCCCCCCGACCCGATCTTCCGCCCCAAACCGCCACTGCCGCTGTGACAGATTGGTACCTCTCTCCCCAGCCTGTACTCAACGCTTCGGAGTGCCAAGGGGCGGACGGTTCTTACGGTAGGAGTTTTTCAGGGCAATCTTGCCGGCGCGAAACGTGAACAGGTCACAGCCATCGACTTCGACGCGGGTGCTGTCCGCTCGTGTGCCCGTGAACGTCCATTCCGACACCCCCCGCTCCCCACAGACAAAATGGCGCGCGTTGCCCCAGTGCGCATTGGGGAAGGTCGCCCAAACCTCCGCAAAGCTAGCGCGCACGGCTTCACGGCCTGCGTACCGCCTGCCGCAGACGTCTGGTCCTGCAGAGGCTTCGAAGACACAATCCTCTGTCATGAACGACATAAGGGCATCGACATCATGGCGATTCCACGCATCGGCAAAGGCTTGCAAAAACTCCGTGGTGACTTCTGCAACTACATCCGGCATGATCTGCTCCTTCCTTTCTGTTCCCACACTGGGGAATAGTCCTACGCCCAACGCCAGGCATCACCGGCGCGGGAACGGGACGAGTGCCAAGTCCTCACGTGAAGAAAAGGGTAGGGTGCTGGAAGCGCCCCGTGCGAGAGGCTACGCCCCGCGTCGGGTGCATGCCGTTGTTGGGCGGCAGTGAACCATTCACAAGCTAATCTGTGACCGTCTGCTCAGAGTCAAGCGCGCAACGCTGCGATGAATTCATCGGCGGATACGCCAGCTTGCTTGAGAATGCCCGTCAAAGTGCCCGTCTTTAGCTCGCGATGGTTTGGCACAACACAACCGGATGCTCCTCGGCGTAGAACCAAATGGCTACCGCGCTGCCTTACCACGACAAAGCCCAATCGCTCCAGCGTTCGCACTGCTTCTCTCCCTGAAACAACAGGCAGTTTAAGCATATGCACCTACACGAAAAGTGGTCAACAATGGACGCCCAACAAAAGTCGTCGGGAATTCTTCTAAGTACAGTTCCGTCGCCTCCCGCAGATTGGATAAAGCTTCTTCGACAGTCTCGCCTTGCGTGGTTGTCCCGGTTTCAGGGTTGAGGGCAACATAGCCACCCTCGGGTGCTGGTGTCAGAATTGCGGTAAGTTCCATGATTCTTCCTTTTCGCGGCATCATATGCCGGGTTCCATACTCCACTCGCCCATTGTTCTTCCCGCCGGCCCGCCCAACGGCCCAGCGTCAGCCGCCGGGGTCGCCAACATCGTCAACCGGCCCAGATCCTCCCCGGTCGGTGTACGGAATGTTGGGCAGCGCCGCCACCAGCAGAGCCTGACCGGACGAGCCTGGGCAAACCAACGCCCCCTTCCTACTTCCTCATTCAGCGTTCAGCGTTCAGCAAAGCCGCCCAACGGCCCAGCGTCAGCCGCCGGGGGCAGGCTACTTTCTGAACAAACCGAGATCACTCCCGGTCGGCTGGAAGCGGATGTTCGGCGCAGCCGCAAGTTTACAGCAATTATTTGTGTAAAAAAGCACCACAACTACTCATCTATTTCATTCTTCCTCGATATGATCACCCTCATTGGATCTTTATCATCGAAAGAAATAATACGCTCTTCAACGTTAACGACCGTTTCTCTATCGTTAATATAGGATAGAAGGCGTCCTGTTTGCGAAGGATATGCTCGTTGGATCACCCGTAGTTCTGCCTCAAGGTATTCTATTTCTAACGAACCTGAAATTGTTTCCACAGTGGCCTCCTGAGATTCAAATTGAGCAGAAAACAACTTGGTGACGGGCTCCCCATTAAGAGGAATATCCTCAAAGAGGCTAGAAACCGGACGATATCATACTATCTGTTCCGGAACGAGGTATTTGAACAGTAAAATCTTGGCTCGATCTTTCAAGTAGGTCCCTGATTCCCTGCATTTGCTCATGCTCTCGCAATAGGTCGGCCTTATCACCAGCCGGTTGTCAGCTAGTCGCCGAATGAATTTGGTATTCCGCATCACCTTTGGAATACTCATCGATAATCTCTTGGGTGAGGCTTGGAGATTGATCTACTGGAACTCCTTGGAATCTTAGACCTAAGCGACCCATTCCAAATTTTCCACTCACAACAATAATATCGATTCCTTTGGCCCACGCCTTAATGGCATCTTCTGATATTTCCCTCAATAAACGAGTTTCAATATTATGGAACCCTGGCCTTCTTAATGGCTGGCTTTGTAAAACGTCTCGATGAAACTGCAACTGTAACTGATGCTCCAATATCGTCTCGTTTCTGAACCAATTGCTCAATCCAAGTTGTATCTTGTGTCGCCGCTCGCTTCCGACACTCAATAGTGATTAGAATTGGAACAGAGCCAACTTGATATCGAACTGAAATATCTACTTCTCTTGGCTCGCCTGTGATTCGATCTGGTATGTGGTCTGGCGACCGTATTGCAGCGCCTTGTGGCACCAAGTGACTTTCCAGAAGTGCGACTAACTTCTCAAACTCGCGCCATTGTGAGATTGTAGGGTTTAGTTCTTGGCATAATTTGTCCATTCCAAGGGGAGAGCATGAACACCATACCACAGATGGGTACACATGGCCTACCCCAGTAGTATGATCTGTGAGGAGTTTGTGAGCGGCCCAACGCCGACCGTCAGCCGCCGGGGCCGCCAACATCGTCAACCGGCCCAGATCCTCCCCGGTCGGTGTACGGAATGTTGGGCAGCGATACCACCTGCAGAGCCTGGCCGAACCAGCGACCTCTTCCTACTTCCTCATTCAGCGTTTAGCGTTCAGCATTCAGCATTGAGCAACGCCGCCCAACGCCGACCGTTACGCGCCCGCGCCGCCTGCACCGTCAATCGGCCCAGATCCACCCGGTCGGTGTACGGAATGTTGGGCAGCGGCCCCCCAAACACGACCTGACCGGACCGGCCTGGCCGAACCAGCGACCTCTTCCTACTTCCTCATTCAGCATTCAGCAAAGCCGCCCAACGGCTAGTGTCAGTTGCGCCGTACGCATCTTCGCTCAAACCGCGCTAGCTGGTTCGGCGTCAACTGCAAACGGTTGTTGGGCAGGTAAAGCCTCGACTGCTACTTGTGCCTTCGCGCGCGGAGCAGGCAGACCTCGTAGCAAACCTTCAACGCTCAAGTCTTCATCTATTTCCGGCCAATGAATCCCATAGCCGGCACCTGCTATCTTCCAGTTTGCGCGCTGTTGGGTCGTTGCATGAAGCAGCCGCGGATACCATACGATCGGCGCAATAATTGTCCGACCGTCTAGTAAATCTACGCGGAGTGAATCCCTGGTACACCGTACATTCTTAATTCGTTCGCCCGGTTGCACGTCCATACTCCTTATCCCACTTGGCAAGAAAATCGGTCTGATATGATGCCACGATTCTTTCGATCCGGCGTAGTTCACTGGCATTGAACCCTAAATTTCGTGCCAAAACAACTGGTTTAAGCCAGAACTTCGCCGACAAGTCATCCCGATCCACATGGACATGGGGCGCCTCGTTGATCAGATCATGGCTGTAGAAATAGAAGCGATAAGGGCCAATCAGTAGTACCGTAGGCATACGAAGATGTTACTTCTAGATTGACTTGGCGTCAATTGCGAATAGTACCACGAACAAAGCCCGTCACACCCGTAGAGCGGCGGCCGCGCCGTTCGGCTCAGCGTAGCCGAAGAGCTGCCCGGCGAATCAGCTGACGGATTCCCGCCCAACGCCAACCGTCAGCCGCCGGGGCCGCCAACATCGTCAACCGACCCAGATCCTCCCCGGTCGGTGTACGGAATGTTGGGCAGCGGTGTCACCAGTAGAGCCTGACCGACGGGCCTGAGCAAACCAGCGAACCATTCCAACCGCCTGCCATTGGACGCCCCCGCTGCAGAGCCGCCCAATGGCTAACGTCAGCCACCGGGGCCGTCAACGTCACCTTCGAGCCCAGCTCACCGGTTCCATCCAAAGAGAAAACCAGCAGCCCGACCCCCCAATAAGTCACAATACTGCACTTCTACGTCGAAGTCCTTTGGGGCTGTAATACAGTCACTGTCTGATTTGTGCCTTGCGCAACAGAAGTAGCGTTATTCATGGCAAGTTCATAAAGAACGTCTGGACAAAAATCAACATCATTCGGCCATATCAATGTCCCAGATACCGGATCAACAACAACTTGCTTGAAAATTCCAATGTCTTCCAGGGGCTTGAAAACACCTCCACGCCCTACGATCTTCTGGCGGAAATCGATGATTCCTTCCGTTTTATTCGTAAACCGAAGTTTCAAACGATATCCATCAAGATAAGATACACTCTTCACTCTTGGCAACATCGCAATCACTCCTATTTCAATGGCGGAATCTTACGAGGCGGCTTATCTGCACGCATGAGTTCCCAATTTTCCAATAACTCCTTTTGATGTAAAGCCGCCCATTCCACAGCTAACCCTAATACTCGGCCTGAAAGCTTGCCTTCGATCAGCGCAAGCGGTGAGATGCCGATTTGTCCTTCATTTTTGCCGTAAATGGCGTGAAAATCTTGAATTCTTCGCCTGTAGCAAGCAAAACCATACAGATGCTGTCCATCAAATCAATACCCGATTGGCTGGTTATGAAATCATCTGGGGTCTTGATTTTGGCGAAGCGGCGGGGATACGTTCAAGAGCATCCAAAATCATCTGCAGACGCTCCCGTAAGAGTGCTTGATCAGACATAGACTGCCTCGCGTTCGAGCCGTACTCGAAAAGTGGGACGCATATATTTGTGCAACCGAATAAGGTCTACGGGCCGCTCCAACCATTCTTCCAGTTCCTGTTTCATAATTGATGTCATCCACAAATTCGGATGCCTCGTTTCGAAAACAATGTCTATATCGCTTTCCGGGTGAGCTTCTCTACGAGCATAGGAGCCAAAATAACCTAGAGCAGTTAGGTGAAACTTTGGGCCACGCTGCTCTTTGAAGCGATGTAATCGCGTCCGTAGCTCGGCCTGGGTTAGTACTTTCTCCCTTGCCATCTCATTATGTATTTTCACCATTTCCCATATGCTTACCTCTCTTGTCATTTTGGCGTTACTGCCGAAAATGTCCACCACATTTAGAGGAGACGGTACCTTAATCAAGGTCATCTCCGTGTCTTGACAAACCCGTCCACCTTAACCCGCGTTACCGCATGGGCGGCGTTGGGCCCCCGTGTGCCTTTTACGTTATTCTGTTTCCACAATCCAATCCTCGCTAGACAAACCGAGTGAATCAATTACTGATTGCAGAAGTGATATACATCTTTTGCTGAGAGATTGACTTCGATATAAAAGCCATTCTCTATCTGTCGTTTGCGGCGGAACTTTCCGGGGTCTGCGCTTATGAACCGGGGTATTCACCAGCTAATTGGGTGAACAAATCTGGCTCAAGTTGGGCAATGGCATTCAGCGTATAGGCTTGCACATCCCGCCATGACTCCACAGAGAATCTTTGACCAAGAATAGTTACTGCTTTAGGCGTTCTGCCAGTGATATTATCAGGGTTGGCCGGGGCGGTTTGTTCTTCGCCAAAGTAAGGCCATACAGTTAGAGCTAGATTAGCCAGGGCTTTAGACCGCACGTCAATTGCCACGCGATTCCAAGTGGCTACGCCCTGAAAATACTTGTTGAGTTCGAGGTGACTGTTGGAGAGGCGTTGTCTCTTTTTGGGGAACGGGTCATTGGAGAGTTCAGCATTATAGGCCGTCAGCGTCAAGTTGCCGAGAGTGTTCAAATACAACTCATGGTCGGCTTGCCAATCTTCTCCAAGATGACTTTGCCACCAGTCTGTGAGAGTTTATGGCATTACGTGTTCGATGGTCAGGTTATCGAAGGCTGGTTGTTCTTTGTGTTGATAGGCAGACTCAAGCGTCTCCAATATGAGCTTTGCCTTGATAAGCCGTTCATAGCACCGTAAAGTTTCGAGTCAATCAATCGTATACGAAACTCAGTGTCTTTGGGATAGCCAATAGACTGTGGAACAGAGCGGACTCCATCGGTCAAGCCTCAAAGGAGTTTTTAGTTGTGCTTGCTGATATAACAAAGGAAATATTTTGTTGAGTTGACTGGTGGGAACGTTGCAAACAAACCGCCGAATCACGTAGTTCTCAATTGTCTGCAATATCCTGCGAAGGTCATCTGCTGAAATCTGACCTTGAGCGTAATCGTGGTAGCAGTTCAGCAAGAAGGGGTAAGCCGTTGTAACTTCTAGGCGCTTGAGGCGCACCAGAGCATTTCGCAGTCGAACGTCAGGCTCGTTTTCAGGCGTGAGGAATTTTTTGTAATAGCCAGCAAAAACAGCAATATCTTTGAGGGCTTTCAGAGCGTCACTTTTTCCGACCCGGTCTTTTAGCGTGAAGTAAACATCGCCTTGCTTTACGATTGACCCCGTGCGCATCAGATAGTGACGAATGCACTCCGTCAAGTTTTCGCCTAATGCTATCTGCATTGGCTCCCAGTATTTTGAATGCGTCGCTTCTTGCTCATCAACATGGATACGCATGAAAAAGTAGTTGCGAATAAGGTCCGATTGAGTAAGAGGCCGGCCTTTGGCGTTTAGGCTCTCAAAAAACTAAGTGGGGATTGTCGTCATGATCGAGTACGATGCTGACCACCGACAGTCGAGTTGAGACCACTTTGGTGAGGGCAGTAACTTCCACATTACTTTGTTTTAGCTTACGCTCGAAGAACTGGTAACATTGCAAAATGCGACCATCAATGTTTGTTTCTGCCGATTGTATTAAGACCTTGAAAGCATTTCGGTCAATTTGTGTCGGCAACAACTTGAAATAATCGCCACCCTTTTTGAATGGATTTACCAGCATCGTTTGCTCGATTTCTTGGGCTAAGTCATTGTCGCCTTTACTTTTTGCCGCGTCACGAAGCAATGTCAACAGAATGAAGATGGTCGTAAGTCTCTGTTGCCCATCAATCAAGAGAAATTTTGATACACCTTCAGGCACGGATACGGTCGGCATCGTAACTATGGAGCCAATGAAGTGGCTTGTTGGTTCTTCGTTCTCACATAACCAAATCAAGTCTTCCCACAACACATCCCATTCTTTCTTTCCTGACTGTAAGGACGTTGAAAGAGTGGAACGACGTATTGCTTCGTGCCTTCAATTATCGGCTGAAATTTAGTTTCTGATGCTTTCATGCTTTATCCCTACCTTGGGTGCGAGTGCATAACAGACACATTGGCAGTGGTTAAGCCGCCCAACGCCAACACCGTCAACCGGCCCAGATCCTCCCCGGTCGGTGTACGGAATGTTGGACAGCGCCGCCACCAGCAGGCCTGACCCGACCGACCTGGGCAAACCAATGCTTCCCTTCCATTCCAACCGCCTGCCCGTGAACGGCCGCCGAAACTCCGTCCAACGCCAACCGGTCTCCGGTCTCCAATCTCAGATCTCACGCCTCACTTTCAACCACAAATCTACCGCCATCCACGTAGGTCTCTGGTCTCTGGTCTCTGTTCTCCAATCTTCGGTCTCCAACAGACCCGCCCAACGGCCAGGTTCGAGCCCGGGGCCCTCCCACGGCGTCCGCAGTCCACCCCGATTCACCATTGACGAGACAACATCTTCCGACCCGAAAAAGGCTCGACCTATTCATCTGTCCGGCTGCCAACCGCGCGGTTCATCATGCAATGGAATCAGACTTCCGTTGAAACGGACGACATCTCGAATGTTTATAACTTCCCCATGAAAATGTCGCCTTCAGGAAACTCAACATGCGAAAGGCGCTTTGTAACCCATCCATGGCGCTGCTCGATTGGGAAACGGCAGTATGGAGACCGGCCCCTTGTTTGTTTCCTTTGCGAAGAGGGCGATGAAACAACCGGCGTCCGCAATACGTATTCTGGAACCTCGTCCCTCGCTGATCTCGGCTCCCGCAGTCTACAATCGTTCCTCTGGATTGTCAAGTTCTTTTTTCCGTCTACCGGCGCCGGTTTTTGACCCTCCCGCACACCAAATTCCGAAGTTGCCGCGCGGCGAACGGCTGTGGTACAATACATCACCCGTTGAGCCTCGAACATTTCTGCCGGGGCGGTGCGCCCAGCAGGCGCGATTTCAAGCGCTCGCCTGCAGCCGCGGCCAGCCCGGGCAGCTGCCATCAGCGAAAGAGAACAACACCATGACCGAATCACGTCCACAGACTGTGCTTTGCCTCGCCAGCTACTTCAAAGGGGCCGAATTCATGCGCACCTGCAAACGCCTCGGCGCGCAGGTCGTGCTCGTCACGCGCGAAAAACTCGCCAGCGCCGAATGGCCGAGGGAAGTCATCGAAGAATTTTTCTACATGCCCGAACTGGCCAAGCAACCCGACATCACCCACGCGGTCAGCTACCTGGCCCGCACGCGCCACTTCGACGTGATTGTCCCCCTGGACGACTACGATGTGGAACTGGCAGCCTCGCTGCGTGAGCATCTGCGCATCCCCGGCATGGGCGACACCACCGCGCGCTACTTCCGCGACAAACTCGCCATGCGCATGCAGGCCCGCGACCGGGACATCCGAGTGCCCGCCTTTGTCCATGTCCTCAACTACGACCAGGTACACGATTTCATGCAGACTGTGCCGCCGCCCTGGGTCTTCAAACCCCGCTCCGAGGCTGGCTCCATCGGCATCCGCAAGATCAACTCACAGGACGAGTTCTGGCCCTCGCTCGATATCCTGGGCGATCGCCAATCGTACTACGTGCTGGAAAAATTCATCCCCGGCGATGTTTTTCATGTGGACTCCATCGTCTCCGAACGCGAAGTCGTCTTCTCCATCGCCCATCGCTACGGCCAGGCGCCGATGAAAGTGCTGCACGAAGGCGGCATCTTCTCCACACAAACCATGCGCCCCGACTCCCCTGACTATGCGCCAATACAGCAGCACAATCGCCAGGTCATCGCGGCCATGAACATGGTGCGCGGGGTCACGCATGCCGAGTTCATCAAGGCCGACAGCGACGGTCAGTTCTACTTCCTGGAAATGGCCGCCCGCGTCGGCGGCGCCTATATTGACCGCGTCATCGAAGCCGCGTCCGGGGTCAACATGTGGGCCGAATGGGCCGCCATCGAACTGGCCTATGTCCGTGGCGAAACCTACCGGCCGCCCACAGCCCACGAGGGCTTCGCGGGCCTCCTCATCTGCCTGGCGCGTGACGAATGGCCCGACACCTCTGCTTATGACGACCCCGAAATCACCTGGCGACTACACAAGAAAAACCATGTGGGGCTGCTGGTCACTTCCACGGATTCGGGTCGGGTCCAGGCCCTGCTCGAATCGTATGCCGAACGCATGGTGGGTGATTTCCTGGCAACCCTGCCCGCGCCGGACAGCCCCCAGGATTGAGGAACATGATGAGACGATTCAATCAATTGGCAAGTCGTGGGCGCCGCCAGCCGGCCCCCAGGGCACTGGTGGGATTACTCTTGCTGCTATGGCTGACCGCCTGCCAGGCGGTTGTGCCGCCCACGCCGATCAGCGGTGGCGTGCAACCGGCGCCCCGGCCGCAGCCGGCCGCCACGCCCGCGCCCCAGCCGCTGCGCCTGGTGCTGCTGCACACCAACGATACCTGGGGGTATCTCTGGCCCTGCGGCTGAATGCCAGCCGTGGGCGGCGTGGCCCGGCGGGCCACAAAAATTATCGAGGCGCGTAACCACAACGAGTTCGTCCTGCTGCTCGATGCCGGCGACAGCCTGACCGGCGATCAGGCGCCGGCCACCACCACGCAGGGCCGCACCAGCGTTGAGATCATGAACCTGCTCGGCTATGATGCCCTGGCGCTTGGCCCGCAAGACCTGGCGCTGGGACTGGATGTCCTGCGCAAACGCATGAGCGAAGCGCGCTTCGCCGTGCTCTCGGCCAACGCCGCCGACGCCGCCACCGGCGCGGCCATCGCCCAGCCCTACGTCATTCGCACCATCGCCGGCCACCGCATCGCCATCATCGGGCTGAGCGACGCCGCGGAGACGCAGGACATCATCGTGAGCGATCCGGTCGCAGCCGCCCAGGCCGCCGTCGCCGCCGTGGCGGACCGCGCCGACATCGTCATCCTGCTCTCCCACGCCGGCCTGGCAGAAGATCAAACGATCGCTGAAACTGTTCCCGGCGTTGACGTGATCGTCAGCGGCGGCCCTGGTGTGCGGCCTGAGCCGGCCCGCCATCCAACCACCGGCACGTTGATCGTGCATGCCGACGAGGCGCAGCCCGGTCACGCCGGCCGCGTGCTCGGCCGCCAAACTCTCACCTTCGACGCCGCCGGGCAGCTCCAACAGGTGCAAATCGAATACATTCAGCTCGGCCCGGAGATTGCCGACGATGCGAAAATAGCCGCGTGGGTGGAGGGGGCAACCGCCAAGTAGTTTGACTCGCCCCCAAATCGCGGTTATACTCTCTGCCCGACATCTTCTCCGCTGAAGAACATCAACCTGGAGGTACTGTTTTGGAAGCCTGGATCGCCGAACACCTGGTGCCGTTGTTTCAGAACTTGTTCAATTCGATTGGATGGCCCGGTGTGGTCATCATCATGGCGTTGGAGAGCGCCAACATCCCGATTCCCAGCGAGATCACGATGCCGCTGGCGGGCTGGCTGCTGACGCCACGGGCCTTGTTTCCGTGGTGGGAAGCCGCGCTCATCACCGGCTTCTGGGGCGCCTTGGGTTGTACCATCGGTTCCATCGCGTCCCTACGCGCTGGGCTATTGGGGAGGACGTCCGCTGGTGGTGCGCTATGGCCGCTACATCCTGGTGACAGAAGAAGATGTGGATCGCTTCGATCACTGGTTCCAGCGCTGGGGCGACTACGTATCCTTCATCTCCCGCGTCCTGCCCATCGTGCGCACCTTCATCTCATTCCCGGCCGGCGTTTTCAAGATCCACTTCGCCAAGTTCACCGCCCTGACCTTCATCGGTTCCTTCATCTGGTGCGCGGCGCTGGGCCTGGTGGGCTGGGCGCTGGGCGATCAGTGGGAACAAATCCTGGGCATCATGGGCCCGGCCAAATACCCCATTGCCGCCTTGATCGTGCTCGGCCTCATCTACTACGTCTGGCATCACCTGACCGGGCCGGCGCGCAAGCAGGCGCGGCACGCGTCGGCCAGCGAATAGCCGCCGAATGAATTCGGGGCGATCGCTCAACCGGCAGCCAGCGTGGCAATACCGGCCAACTGTATGCGCTGCTCGGTAAAGATCACCACCCGCAAGTCCACACGCAAGAGCGCCCCATCGGCCAGGCGGCCGCTCCACACCAGCGAATCGGCCGCCTGGCGATAGGGGTAATCGCCCGGCGGCAGGCCGCCGATGCGCGCCCCCTGCTCGGTCTTGCCCTCATACGTCAGCGTGGTGCCGGGGATCGTGTCGCCGCGCGCGATGTTGTACGTCACCGGCACGCGGTAGGCCACGATCGGCTTCTCCGGGAAAGCTCCTGGCACGGGGCTGGCGTTGTTGATTGTCAAGTCGGCCGTGCCTGCCAGTTGCACCTTGTCCGCGGTGTAGTAGACCACACGCAGCCCCAGGTCAGCCTGAAAATCACGGCCCAGTGAACCTTGCCAACCTACGAAATCGCCGATCCTCTTGACCGCGCGCTGATCGTCAATCCACAGCTCCGCGCCGTCCGGCGTTTCACGCACATAGCGTACATTGGTGCCCTGCAGCGTCTGACCGACGGCAATGCTCTCCTCGGTTGGGCCAGAATAGTGCAGCGTGCCATGATCGTTGCGCACGCAGGCCGTCGTGAGCAGACTCAGAATGATGATGAGCAGACAGCGCAGCAGCCAGGCCCGTTGCCTGGCGCGATGATCATCGAGTAAACGCATACCTACCTCCAAAAATACCTATCTGAACGAGGCCCGGTGAGAAAAATAGCCCCCCACCCGTAGGTCACACCTCCGGCGTGACGGTGCTCTCCACCGGCAACGGCGCCAGGGCCATAACCGGCGGCTGGCCCAGGCGGCGGCCGATGTAGACGAACAGGCCGCTGTTGATGACGAAGAGTCCGGCCAGGGCAAAGACGAGCAGGGTGCCGCCCGCGCCCACCAGCAGGTTAGCGTTCAACGTGCCTTGCGCCTGCAAGACAGACGCCAGCCCGGCCACTCCGTTCCACAGGCCATGAATGACGACGGCCAGGCCGTAGAGGGCCGGCAGTCGCCAGCGGCGCTCGCCGCTGAGCCAAGCTTGCCAGGCCAATCCCATCAACCCGGCCGCCAGGCAATGTACCACGGCTGTGGCGGAGCGCAGCATCAGCGGCCCTCCCCAGGCAGGCAGCACCGTAACCACGTTGAACATCGTTTCGGTGATCGCAAAACCGGCGCCGGCTGCCACCCCCCACAGGAAGGCCTCACCGGGCGTCAGGCGTGCGCGTCCGGCCGCGATCAGCACCACGCCTACGCTCTTGCTGAATTCTTCGATCAAGGGCGCGCCCAGGGCAATGACCAGGCCGGCCCCAATCAGGACGAGCGGCGAACTAAGCAGCGATTGCAGAAAAGCCGGATCGCTGAGCACCTCAGGCCGGCTCAATTGCGCCACCAGTGTCTCCAGCCGCGCTGAGCCGCCGGGCGTCAGCGCCACGATCAACGCGGCGGCCAGGGCCAGCAGCGCGACCAGGATCACCTCGATGACGATGGCCAGGCCGGTCGCCAGCACCGCGCCGCCGGCCACCTGCAGAGCGACATCGCGCCGTTGCACAACCAGGCCCGATGGGCGCAGCAGAGACGCGGCCAGGGCCAACAAAAACAGCGGGGCCGCCATGCTGGCAATCACATGCACGGGTGGAAACAGCCAGGGCGCCACGTTCGTCTGCAGCACGGCTTCACCCACGGCCAGGGCCAGCAAAAACAGCAAAACGAGCCACCACGGGCTGGGCAGATGCGCCGCGCTGGACGCCGCGCCGCTGTAGCGCCGCCAGCCAACCCAGGCTAACACCGATCCCGCGCCGCCGCTGACTGCCAGCACTGCCATCGCCACCGTGTTGATCTGCAAGAGATCGTAACGGGCATCTGGCGAAACCACCGGCAGCCCCAGGTAGAAAAGCCCGGCCAAAAGCCCCAGCATCGCCAATCCCAGGCCGACTACGATCAGCGCAATGGACACAAATCGCTGCATAAAAAACCCTCACCCTCCGCGCGCCCAAAGTTGGCATCCCCGCTTGCCAGATGCCAACTTCTCGCAAATGAACATCCGCCAGCGTCCAAACTATGGTAGTGTAAGCCTGTGTCTGTGTCAAGTTGTGACGCGTGACCCAATTCTCCGAACTCCAAAACTGGCAACTCAATTGACAGTTACGCCGCGCTGTGTTACACTCTTTTTAGTATCTGCTGGCACACGATGAGGTCCTGCGGGTACACGAATTGAATGAACTGGACCTTCGGGGCAGAGTGAGACCCGACCGGCCCGGCGGCCTGATAGCGGCACGCCCAGGCAGGGTCAATTCTCGACCGGCGGTGGGAGCCAGGCGCCAAAAGCGCATGACTCAAGCCCGCAACCCGCGTAATGCGGTGGATCCGGTGACGGCGTCATGCCAAGTCCGGAGCCGACGGTATAGTCCGGATGGAAGAAGGTCGCGACAAGGCTCGACGGGAACGGGCCAGACCCGCCCGTGTGTGTCACGCGTCCCTGGAGGCAAAAGCGAACAGGGACGTTTTTGTTGCCATTCTTGACGCTTCAGGTGCGCGCGCTTTGGCCGCGGCAAGCAGGCGCCAGGAAAGGCTTGTTCGCGGCATTCAGTCTCCGAAGGCGCCTGCTCTCGGAGATTTTGCTTTGATGATGTTGCTGAACATGCTGCACAAGCACGCCGCACGACTGACCCGGGTCGCCTCCCGCCTGTCCCTGCGCACCTCCAGCCTCACCCTGCAGGCGTTCAGACGCGCCCGCGTCCTGATGACCGCCCTGGGCTTGGCGCTGTTCCTATTGGGCTGGGAGGCGCTGGTGCGCTGGCAGGACTACGCGCCCTACGTGCTGCCCGGCCCCGGCCTGGTGTGGCGAAAATTTGCCATCGTTCTGGCCGATGGCACCCTCCTGTGGCATTCAACCATCACCCTGGGCGAAGTGGTGGCCGGGCTGGCCCTGGGCGTGGGCGTCGCCATCCTGCTCGGCTACGCCATTGCCAAGTCGCACCTCCTTGACCAACTTCTCTCGCCTTACCTGGTGGCCCTGCAAGCAGTGCCCATCGTGGCCCTGGCGCCGCTGCTCATCATCTGGGTGGGCTTCGGGGCCTGGAGCAAAATCCTGGTGTGCGCACTGACGGTCTTCTTCCCCATGCTCATCAACACCGGCGTGGGCATTCGCAGCGTGGAGCCTGACCTGGTGGCGTTGATGCGCTCGCTGCGCGCCAGCCGCTGGCAAATGTTCACCCTGCTCGAAGTGCCCTCCGCGCTGCCGGTCCTGCTGGCCGGGCTGAAGGTCAGCGTCACCCTGGCCGTCATCGGCGCGGTCGTGGGTGAATTCGTCGGCGCCGACCGCGGCCTGGGCTTCCTGGTCAACCTGGGGCGCAATCTACTGGACACCCCCCTCATGTTCGTCGCCCTGCTCACCTTGGTCGCCCTGGCGCTGTGCCTCTACGGCCTGGTGAGCCTGTTGGAGCGCTGGCTCCTGCGCTGGATGAAGGATGAAGGATGAAGGATGAAGGAGAAACGAGGAAAGAAAATGAAAATACAATTTGCGAAGATGACACGAATCATTACGATGCTCACCCTGCTGGCTGCTCTTGCGGGTTGCGTCCCGGTCAGCGCGCCGGCTTCGACCCCTGGTGCATCGGTTGTCACGGCGCCGACCGCGGCTGCTGCCGAAACGATCGAGCTGGCGATGGGCTACATTCCAAGCGTGCAGTTTGCCCCGTTCTACGTCGCCGTGGAAAAGGGCTTCTATCGCGAGGAAGGGCTGGAGGTCAAGTTCCGCTACGGCTTCGAATCGGACCTCATCAAACTGGTGGGCAGCAACGAACTGCAGTTCATGATCGGCAGCGGCGAAGAGGTGATCCTGGGGCGCGCCCAGGGCCTGCCGGTGATCTACGCTATGAGCTGGTACCGCAAGTTCCCGGTCGTGGTCTTTGCCCCCAAAGGCAGCGGGCTGGACTCGCCGGCCAAGCTCATTGGCCACAAGATCGGCATTCCGGGCCTGTTTGGCGCCAGCTATGTCGGCTGGAAGGCGCTGGTCTACGCCACCCAACTGGACGAGAGCAAGGTCAGCCTGCAGAGCATCGGCTTCACGCAGGCCGCGGCCGTGCAGAGCCAGCAGGTGGACGCGGCGCTCGACTATTCGGTCAACGGGCCGGTGCAGATGCGCCTGGCCGGGCAGGAGGTGGATGAGATCTTCGTGGCCGACTACGTTGATTTGCCCTCCAACGGCATCATCACCAACGACAAGACGGTCGCCGAACAGCCAGAACTCGTGCGCAGGTTCGTGCGCGCCACGCTGCGCGGGCTGGAATACACCCTGGTCAACCCGGACGGCGCCTTTGCCCTGAGCCTGCAACAGGTGCCCGAAGCCGGCGCTGACGAGACGGCCCGCAAGACCAATCGCGCCATCTTCGACGAAGTCCTCAAGCTGTGGCAGACCGAAGGCGTCCTGGGCTTTTCTGACCCCGGGCGTTGGGAAACGGCTGCCCGCTTCATGCAAGCGATGGGCCTCATCACCACCGCGGTCAAGCCGGAGACGCTCTACACGAACCAATTCGTGGAAACGAGATAGGTCACGCTGGCGATGCGGGTCACATGTGGGTCACGATGAACGTCGCATGCAGGGTTCTGATTTTATGAGCGACACGTTGATTACAGCCACGCGGCTGAGCAAGAGCTATCTGCAGAACGGTCGCGTGGTGAAGGCGCTGGCCAACGTCAGCTTCGACGTGCATGACGGCGAGTTCGTTGCGCTGGTGGGGCCTTCGGGCTGCGGCAAAAGCACGCTGCTGCGCCTGGTGGGCGGCCTGCTGGCTCCTGACGAGGGCGAAGTCCTGATGAACGGCGCCCCAGTGACCGGCCCACGAACGGAGATCGGCTTCGTCTTCCAGGCCGCCAACCTGATGCCCTGGCGCACCGTGTTGGACAATATCGCCCTGCCGCTCGATGTACTCGGCGCGGCGGCCACCGGTGTCGCGGCCAGCGGCATGACCAGCGCCGACGCGCGGCGCGAGGCCAGGCGCCTGAGCGATCTCGTCGGTCTGCAGGGCTTCGAACAGGCCTACCCGCGGCAGTTGTCGGGCGGCATGCAACAGCGGGTGGTGTTGGCGCGGGCGCTGATTCACCGCCCGCGCCTGCTGCTGCTCGATGAACCGTTTGGTGCGCTGGACGCCCTGACCCGCGAGCGCATGAACTTCGAACTGCTGCGCGTCTGGCAACTGCGACAAGCGACCGTCATCCTGGTCACGCACAGCATCGCCGAAGCCGTCCTCCTGGCCGATCGCGTGATGGTGATGGGGCCGCGTCCCGGCCACGTCACCGCCACCATTCCCATCCCCCTGCCCCGCCCGCGCAGCGCCGACCTGCTGAGCACCGAGCATTTCGGACGCCTGGCCCTGGCCGTGCGTCGCGCCATTGACCAGGCCGGCCAGCCGTGGCCCGGACCGCCGATTCAAACCCTATCCGCATAACTCTGTTGGGGAACCAGCATATCTGATCTCAAACTTTCTCTTGAGTTTTCACGCGCTTCGGGGTATAATACCGTCTTGTGAATAACCTGGCAACACGTCTCTATTGGCACGATGCCTACCTGCGCAACTTCGAGGCCGCGGTGAGCGACCTGACCACGGTCAACGGTCAACCGGCCGTGGCGCTCAGCGCCAGCGCGTTCTATCCCACCGGCGGCGGACAGCCTTGCGACACCGGTCTGCTCAACGGCGTTGCCGTCACCGATGTCATCGCGGACGATGGCGTGGTGTGGCACCTGCTGGAGGCACCCCTGGCGGTCGGCGCGGTGCATGGGCAGATCACCTGGCCGCGGCGTTATGACCACATGCAGCAGCATACCGGGCAGCACATCCTGTCGCAGGCGTTCATCGTGACCTGTGGAGCGGAGACGGTCGGTTTTCACCTCGGCGTGGAGAGCACGACCATTGATCTGAACCAAGCCACGGTGAACCAGGCCGACCTGGAGGCCGCCGAAACCCTGGCAAACCAGATCATCGCCGAAAATCGGCCCGTGACCGGCCGCTTCGTCACCGCAGGGGATCTGCCCACCATTCCCCTGCGCCGACCGCCCAGTGTGCATGAAGCCATTCGTGTGGTCGAAATCGGTGACTTCGACTGGTCGGCCTGCGGTGGCACGCATGTGAGGCAGACGGCAGAAGTTGGACAGATCAAGATACGGCGGTTGGATCGACGCGGCGCGGAGACGCGCATCGAGTTTCTGTGCGGACAGCGCGCCCTGGCCGACTATCGCCGCAAGCAGGATACAGTCCAAGCCCTGGTCAACCGCCTGAGCACCGCGGAGGATGACTTGCCCGCGGCCGTGGATCGCCTGCAGGAGCGGCTGCGCGAGGCGCAGCATCAGTTGCGCGACGCGCAGGCCGAGCTTGTGGAGGCGGAGGCCGCGCGGCTGTGGGCCAACGGTTCCCCCGCCGGCCCCAGGCGCACCGTGCAGGCGTATCTGGACAACCGCCCGCTGGAGACAGTCAAAGCCATTGCCAGCGCGCTGCGCGCCCGGCCTGGCTGCGTGGCCCTGCTGGCCTGCGAGGTTAGCCCGCAGAGCGGGGGCCAGATCTTCTGCGCGGCGGCCGCGGACGTGGCGCTGGACATGGGGCAGATCATGCGCGCCGCCACCGCGGCCGGCGCGCGTGGGGGCGGCCGCGGAACATGGGCACAGGGAGGCGCCGCCAACGGCGCCTTGTTGCGGCAAGCCTTCGACGCCGCTGGTGCGGCCCTGGCGCACCTGGCGGGTTAAGTTTACGATCACGAGGAGTTGTGTATGCAAGAGATTGCACCGGGCGTGTTTGTGGAAACCGGCTATCGCAATGCCAATGTCGGCTGCATCATCACAGAGGATGGCGTCATCCTGGTGGATACGCCCATGGTCCCGGCGCAGGCGCAAGCCTGGCGCAAGCATGTGGCCGAAGCATCCTCCAACGCCCGCATCCTCTACGTCATCAACACCGATCATCATCGGGGACATTCGCTGGGCAATCAGTTCTATTTGCCGGCGCCGGTGGTTGCCCATGAGCGCGCCTGGAAGGAGATGCGCGGCTACACCGATAACTTCAAGCAGCGGGTGCGCGACTCTTTCAAGAAAGAGCCGGACATCCAGGTGCAGTTCAACGATCTGCAGATCATCCGCCCTGAGATCACCTTCAAGAAGCGTCTGACCCTCCTGCGCGGCGGGCGCGAGGTGCGCTTGATCTGGATTGGCGGGCACACGCTGGCCACGGCCGTGGTGTGGCTGCCCGCGGAGCGCGTCCTGTTTTCCGGCGATGCAGTATGGCTGGATCAGCATCCCTACATGGCGCAGGCCAACTCGCGCGACTGGCTGCACGGCCTGGCCTTCATCAAAAAGCTCAATCCGGTGACCATTGTGCCGGGGCATGGCCCGCCGTGCGGCGTCGAAGCCGTGGACCGGGTGACCGAGTATATTCGCTACATGCGCGCCCAGGTCAAGCATATGTTCCGACAGGGCAAATCCAAGCAAGAGACCGGCTCGCTCCTGGTCAAGGACCTGGTTACCTGGTTCCCCATCCCGGCTGGCCGCAAGGCCAAGATCGAATCCCAGATCAAACAGGGTATTGGCCGTGTCTACGAAGAAATACGGCGCACTGCCGTGACCGATTCGTAGGGGCAAGCGACACAGACAATCATGGCCCATGACATCGTTCGTGAAAACAGCACCCCGGCGGACCAGGTGCGCCAGCTGCTTGACCAGGCTGAACGCACGCTGCCCATGCTCCGCGCGCAGGGGACGGCCGCGTCCGCCTTGTTGACGACGTTCGATCAGCTTTGGGCGCAGTTGCCGGCGCTGGAACAGAATGGCATGGACCTGCGTGCGGAGCGCGGGCGCTGGGAGGCCTTGCAACGCGCCCTGCGCGCCCGCACGCGTTGGGTCGTTCCGGCCATTGCCGCGTGGGATGTCGCCCGCCAGCAGGCGCAAGCCGAACCGGCGCGCTGGTGGTGGTATCTGGATCAGACCCTGATGGCTGAGCGACGCCGCACCTGGCGCCGCAGGCTGACCATCGTGGGCGCCGTCACTGTGCTCGGCGTCGTGACCCTACTCCTGCTGCGGCACTTCTTCCCGCAGGATCCCAACGTGGCCGCGGCCGAGGCGCATCGCCTGCAGGCCGAGCGCTACATCCAGGTTGAAGATTGGGCCGGCGCCTTTACGCAGTACGAACAGGCGATTCACCTGACGCCTGCCGAACCCGACCTGCTCATCTGGCTGGGAGTGTTGCGTGAACAGATGGGCGAGCCGCAGGCCGCTGAACCGTGGTATGACCAGGCGCGACTGCTCATCGCCGATCCGGTGCGCTTTTATGTCGAACGCGCCTTCATCTACTTGCAGATTCAGCGCGCGGCAGAGGGCGAACGGGACGCCCGCGCCGCGCTGGCGTTGAACGACCGGTCGCCCCAGGCGTATTACGTCCTGGCCAACGCCGCAGAGATGCAAGAGCGCCTCGACGAAGCGATCGAGGCATACAAGCGCACGGCAGTGCTGGCCGACGAGGATGACCCCAACCTGGCCGCGCTGGCACGGGTGCGCATGGCGATGCTGTTGCAAGCGGCTCAGATGCAGAGCATGCAACCGCCCTCGCCCACACCTTGACTTGAAAACATATCAACGCAAAGGCATTGTTTGTATCTTTTCAATAATCCGGGGTAGGGGCATGGCCTTGCGCCTGCCCGCGTGGGCGACCGCAAGGGTGCGCCCCTACAAATTGAGAAGATACCATTGTCTGATGCATGAAGATTAAGATGAGAGATTAAGATGGAGGTTGAGTTGGCTGGCGAACGTGAATTTTATACTGTCGAAATTGCGGGTCTGACCCGCCGCTTACCCCTGTTCGAGGTGGCGCCGGGGGTACGCATTGCGGTCTTCAACATGCTCGGCGATACCACCGTGGTCAAGGCGACGGCAGCGGTTCTGTCTGAGCGCATCAAACAGCAAGCGGGCGGCGCCGATGTCCTCGTCACCGCGGAGGCCAAGAGCATCCCGCTGATCTACGAGCTGTCCGCGCTCCTGGGTCTGCCCTATATCGTCCTGCGCAAGACGTACAAGCCCTACATGGGCGCGGCCATCTCGGCTGAGACTCTGTCTATGACCACCGGTGCGCCGCAGCAGCTCTTTCTGGATGAAAAAGACCATGCCAGCATCGCAGGCCGCAAGGTCATCCTGGTGGATGATGTGGTCAGCACAGGCAGCACGTTGACAGGAATGAGATCGGTCATCACCAAGGCCGGCGCGACCGCCATTGCCACCGCCGCGGTGTTTACCGAAGGCAACGATGACGGCTGGCAGGATGTCATTGCGCTGGCTAACTTGCCTGTTTTCATAGATCAGAAGTAACAAGCATCATAGTCAGTGGACTGACGACGTAGTATCCTGCACGCGGGAGACGTAGTATCCTGCACGCGGGAGACGTAGTATCCTGCACGCGGGAGACGTAGTATCCTGCACGCGGGAGACGTAGTATCCTGCACGCGGGAGACGTAGTATCCTGCACGCGGGAATGAACTTCACTTTTCCGCCTGAGGAAACAGGCGCAATTCGTGCCTGCTTGCAGTAGTTCATGACCATAAAATACCTTCCTTGCCGCGATCGCCAAGCCGACCGTGGTGGGGGGCAGCGAAGGACGCATGTTCGACAAACTAGATGCAACGGTTGCCCGTTATCATGAGTTGACCCGCCAGCTGGGCGATCCAGCGCTGTTCAACGACAATCAACGCACCGTGATGCGGGAAGCGGCGCAGGAGCACGCGGGTCTGACCGCGTTGGTGGAAACCTACCTGCGCTACCGGCAGGTTGTTACCCACCAGGCTGAGGCCAGCGCGCTGTTGATAGGCGACAATGATCCCGATCTGGTCGCCCTGGTGCGTGAAGAATTGACCGCCCTCGCCCAAGAGCAGACGGCCCTGGCAGAACAGTTGCACCTGCTGCTCGTGCCCAAGGACCCCAACGACGAGCGCAATGTCATTGTGGAAATTCGGGCCGGCACCGGCGGCGACGAGGCCGGCCTGTTTGCAGCCGACCTGTTTCGCATGATCACCCGCTATGCCGAAGCGCACAACTGGAAAGTGGAACTCCTCAGTTCGCATGAATCGGGCATCGGTGGCTTCAAAGAGATCATCTTCGAGGTGCGCGGCCGCGGCGCCTATTCGCGGCTGAAGTACGAGAGCGGCGTGCATCGCGTGCAGCGCGTGCCGTCCACCGAGTCACAGGGACGCATCCACACCTCCACGGCCACCGTAGCCGTGTTACCCGAAATGGATGAAGTGGAAGTGGACATCCGTGCGGAGGACTTGCGCATAGATGTCTTTCGCGCGGGCGGCCCCGGTGGTCAGAGTGTCAACACCACCGACTCGGCCGTGCGCATCACCCACCTGCCATCCGGGCTTGTGGTTTCCAGCCAGGACCAAAAATCGCAGTTGCAGAACAAGATCAAAGGCATGCAGATTCTGCGCGCCCGCCTCTACGATGCGGAACAGCACCGGCAAAACGCAGCCCTGGATGCCACGCGCCGCAGTCAGGTTGGCAGCGGCGAACGCGCCGAAAAAATCCGCACCTACAACTTCCCCCAAAGTCGCGTCACCGATCACCGCATTGGCAAAACCCTCTATCAACTGGAGGCTGTGCTGGCCGGTGATCTGGATGAGTTTATCAACGAGTTGAACACAGCTGACCAGGCTGAACGCCTGCAGGCAGCTGCCGAAAGCAATGAATGAACCCAAGCGATGTTGCCAAGAAGGCGTCATGTTTGACGCCATCGTATCCACACCTGTGCCCTGGATCGCCCGGCAATGGCGCCGGCGCGATCCCACCAATCAGCACGCCAGCGTCGAACATGACGCCTTTGCAGGAGGACTGACGCTATGATGCAGGTCAATGCCAGACCGGCCATGTTCCAACGAGGGAACAGATATACCCCGCCCGTGCCAGAAACCATCAATCCTTCCTTTACATTCGCCTGGCGCCTCGATCCGAGCACGACCGTCGGCCGGACCATGGCCGCCGCCAACCAACGCCTCCGCAGCTCCAATTCCGAGACCCCCCGCCTCGATGTCGAAATTCTGCTGGCCTTTGTACTGCACACCGATCGCGTCGGGCTGTATGCCCACCCTGAACGCCCTCTCAGCGCGACGGAACGCGCCCACTTCGAAGAGCTGATCGAGCGCCGGCGCCGGCATGAGCCGGTGGCCTATCTCATCGGCAGCCGCGGCTTCTACGGGCTGGATTTTCTCATCACGCCCCAAGTGCTGGTGCCGCGACCAGAAACAGAAATCCTGGTTGAACATGCCATCCTGGCGATCGAGTCATTGGACAGTCGCGTGGCGCTTGCGCCGACCGCGGGCAGCCGAACGAACGGCAGCAACGGGCACGGGCCAGGCAATTACCCGCCCTACGCGCAGCTCTACCGGCCGCCGACCCCTGGCAGCGGCGTTCTCATGGCCGATGTCGGCACCGGCAGCGGCGCCATTGCCGTCAGCGTAGCCCGCCATCATCCCCGGGTGACGATCTACGCCAGCGACATTTCCACCGATGCGTTGGCCGTGGCCCAGAAAAACGCAACACGCATGCAGGTGGCCGAGCGCCTGCAATTCTTGGCCGGCAGCCTGCTCAGCCCGCTGCCGCAGCCGGTTGACATCATCACCGCCAATCTGCCCTACGTGGCGACGGCCGACATTCCTAACCTGGCGCCCGACATTGCCAACTACGAACCACGCCTGGCGCTCGATGGCGGACCGAACGGCACGCAACTCATCGAACAACTGCTCAGCCAGGCGCCGTCTTACCTGCGTCCTGGCGGCGTACTCCTGTTGGAAATCGGCAGCGATCAGGGCTTCCGGGTCGCGGCGCTGGCCCGCCATGCCTTCCCCGCCGCTGAGGTGACTGTTTTCCAGGACTTCGCCGGCCTGGACCGATTGGTGCGCGTGCAGTAGAGTTTATGCACTGCTGGGGCGTACACGCCATTTCAACGCACAAGGTCTTTGGGACTTCCCGTGACGAGTCCCTACCCGTAGTGGTGCGCGACCGCCCAATCCACAGGGTGTTTTTTGTCTTCCACGGGAAGTCCCAAAGACCCTTCTTGATGTCAGTGGGGAAAAACCACATTGTGCATAAACTCCAGTGTACCTGAAAGTTCGTAAACCATGTATCGTTTGATCGCTTTCGATGTAGATGGCACCCTCTGCGCCTTTTCCAGGGACGCCGAACCGGGCGCCTCGATGCGTGTCTCCCCACGCTTCCTGGCCGCAGCCACGCAGGTGCAGGCGCGTGGTGTGGCCATCACCCTGGCCACCGGCCGCGGCGTCACGCCCATACTCCCGCTCGCCACCGCCTTGGGCATCAACGTCCCATTGATCTGTTACCAGGGCGGCTGGGTCTATGACCTGCAGACCGCGACCACGCTGCACAGGTCTACCCTGCCGGTCGGCCTCGCACACCAGGTTGTGGCCTGGGTGCAGCCATTCGACTGGGACATCTCGGTCTATCAGGATGGCGAAATCTACCTGCAACGGCTGCACTATCCGGTTGCGTTCTATGACCGCTGGTTCGGCTTGCCCTGGCACCACGTCAGTGACCTGCGCCAGGCCATCACCCACGATCCGGAAAAAATCGTTTTCACCGGCGAGCCGGCCATGTGCGACACCATCCACGCCAAGCTCAACGCGCAGTTTGGGGAGCAGATCCAGGTTCTGCGCACGCACGAACTGTTCGTTGAACTGGTACCGCACGGAACATCCAAAGGCGGGGCGCTGGCCTGGCTGGCTGCACAGATGGGTATCCGCCAGGAGGAGGTGATTGCGGTGGGCGATTCTGAAAACGACCTGAGCATGATCCGTTGGGCAGGGATGGGGATCGCCATGGGCAATGCCACCGCGCAGGTCAAGGCCGCGGCCCGCTGGCAGGCCCCCACCGTTGACGATGACGGCGCTGCCGTCGTCCTGGAGCACTTTGTTCTCGATGCGGATTCGGCCACGAATTTCACGAATTGACACGAAATGACCTGAGAAGATGTCAATGAAAACGCTGGTCATCTCTACCGACATGCCGGACGCCGTGGCGCAAGCGGTGGCGGTCCTGACCGCGGGCGGACTGGTGGCTTTCCCCACCGATACCGTCTACGGCGTCGGCGCGCATGCCCTGCTGCCGGACGCGGTGAAGCGCCTCTTCGCGGCCAAAGTGCGCCCGGAGGGCAAGGCCATTCCGCTTCTGCTCGGCGAGGCGGCCGACCTGGAACGTGTCAGTTGTGACGTGCCGGCGCTGGCGTGGCGGCTGATCGCGGCCTTGTGGCCGGGCGCCCTGACCCTGGTGGTGCCACGCGGCCCCTTGCTGCCGGACATCGTCACCGCGGGCGGGCCGTCGGTGGCCGTGCGTCTGCCAGACCATGCCCTGCCGCGCACCCTGGCGCAGCGCCTGGGCGCGCCGCTGGCCGCCACCAGCGCCAATCTATCGGGCCAGGCCGCAGCCATTACCGCAGACGCGGTGCTGGCGCAGCTCGACGGCCGCATCGAACTGCTGCTGGACGGCGGCCCCTGTGCGGGCGGCGTGGCCTCCACCGTGGTTGACCTCACCGTGCAGCCACCGGCCATTTTACGCCCTGGCGCGCTCGACCTGGCGCGGCTGCGGCGCCTGTTGGCTGCCGACTGATGTTACTGGGCATTGATGCCAGCCGCGCCCTGCGCCCGGCAAGTCAACGCACCGGCACGGAGCTTTACTCCCGCCAGCTCATCGAATCGCTGCTGCGCCTGGCGCCCACGCGGCCCGCGCCGCCATCTCTGCGCCTCTACACCGATGTGGCGCCCGATCAGACCACCCGCCAGGCCTGGGCCGGCGCGGACTGGCGCATCATCCCCAGCCCGCGCCTGTGGACGCACGCCCGCCTTAGCCTGGAGATGCTGCGTCGCCCGCCGGATGTGCTCTTTGTGCCGGCGCACGTGCTGCCCCTATGGCGCCCGCGGCGCACCCTGGTGACGATTCACGACCTGGGCTATCTCTTCTTCCCGCAGGCGCACCCGCTGCGCCAGCGTCTCTACCTGGACCTGACCACCCGCTGGCATGGGCGCGTCGCCACGCACATCCTGGCCGATTCGCACGCCACCGCCCATGATCTGACCCGGCGCCTGGGGGTGGACGCTCGGCGCATCAGCGTGGTTTATCCCGGCTTCACCCCCACCATGCAACGGCCCGCTGATCCGAGCCTGCTGCAGAGGACCGCCGCGGCTTATGGCCTGTCCGCGCCCTACTTCTTCTATGTGGGCACCCTGCAGCCGCGCAAGAACCTGGTGCGCGTGGCGCAGGCCTTTGCCCACCTCCTGACGCGCTGGGCGGCTGAACGCCCGGACGCAGCGCCCCCGCAACTGGTGCTGGCCGGCAAGCCTGGTTGGCTCTCGGACCAGGTGCTGGCGCCGATCCGCGGCCTCGGACTGGGCGACCAGGTGCGCATCCTCGGCTACGTGCCGCAAACGGACTTGCCGGCGCTGCTGTCCGGCGCGGCGGCCCTGGTCTTTCCCTCGCTATACGAAGGCTTCGGCTTCCCGATCCTGGAGGCGCAGGCGTGCGGCGTACCGGTGTTGACATCTTCCACGTCATCGTGTCCGGAAGTGGCCGGCGCGGGCGCGCTGCTTGTGGATCCACACGACACAGACGCCATCGCGGCTGGCCTGTGGCGCCTGCTGACGGAGCCGGCGCTGGCGCAAAGCCTGATCGCGCACGGCCAGCACAACCTGCGCCGATTCCGCTGGGAAATCACCGCCCAACAGGTGTTCGACATACTACAACTGTAACGCAATCTGCCAGATTGCGAATCCTGACTGTAACGCAATCTGCCAGATTGCGAATCCTGACTGTAACGCAATCTGCCGCGCAAATGGGAGCGCAACGATGAACCAAGTACAAAATGTGGTCTTCGACCGGGCGGCCGGCTACTACGACCAGACCCGCAGCCTGCCGCCGCATGAGGCCGCACAGTTGGCCGACGCCCTGTGGCAGGTGTTGGGCGTGACGGCCGCCACTCATGTGCTGGAAATTGGCATCGGCACCGGCCGCATCGCCGGACCGCTGGTGCAGCGTGGCCTGACCATGACCGGCGTTGACCTCTCACGTTCCATGCTGGCGGTCCTGCGCCAAAAATTCCCCGCGCTGCCGGTGGCGCTGGCCGACATGACCCGCCTGCCCTTTGCGCCCGGCACGTTCGACGGCATCCTGGCCTTTCATGTTTTGCACCTGGTCAGCGGCTGGCGTGACGCCCTGGCCGAGGCGGTGCGCGTGCTGCGGCCGGGCGGCAAGTTCATCTACAGTATCCATCATCGCGACCCCAGTGCCATCAACATGCAACTACGCACGCAATGGCGCCAACTGCTGGCCGCACAGGGTACGACGGCCGAGCGACCGGGCACGCGCAACGACGAACAGGTGGATGAGGCCCTGCACCAGCTCGGCTGCCGCGACCATGCCCAGGTGGATGTCATCCGCAGCTCCAAGCCGGTGACCGCGCGCCGCGGTGTTGAACGACATGGAAAAGCGCATCTGGTCGGACACCTGGCTGGTGGCGGATGACGTTTTTGCGACGACGCTGGCCGACCTGCGCGCCTGGGCCGCTGAGCGTTTCGATCTGCAGCAAGTGCAACAGGATGAAACCACCATCGGCTTTCATGTCTACAGCTTCTGACCCGGCAGCGCCGCCGTCCAGCCTGGCGACGGTGACGATTTTGGGCGTGCGCGTCCACGCACTGACCTGGGAAGCCTTCGAGGCGCAGGCGGCTGACTTCGTGCGCAGCGGCCAGGCACACCAGGTGGTCACGATCAACCCGGAGTTCATCATGGCCGCGCAGCATGACCCGGCCTTTGCGCGCGTGCTGGCAGCGGCCGATTTGGCGCTGGCCGATGGCTGGGGGCTGCTGTGGGCTGCGCGGCGTTTTGGCAAGCCGCTACCCACGCGCATCACCGGCTCCGACGGGGTGCCGCGGCTGGCAGCGTTGGCCGCGCGGGAGGGCTGGCGGGTCTTTTTGCTGGGCGCGGGGCCAGGCATCGCAGAGCAGGCCGCCAACGTCCTGCGCGCTCGCCATCCCACCTTGCAGATTGTCGGCTGCTTTGGTGGCAGCCCGCGGCCGGATGAAGAAGAGGCCATCGTCGCGCGCATCACCGCGGCGCGGCCGCACGTCCTTTTTGTCGCGTACGGCGCGCCCAATCAGGACCTGTGGATTGCGCGCACGCAGCCGCGCTTGCAGATTCCGCTGGCCATGGGCGTCGGCGGCTCGCTCGATTTTATTGCCGGTGTGCGACGCCGAGCGCCCGCCTGGCTGCAACGCCTGCACCTGGAGTGGCTGTTTCGGCTGGCGCAGGAGCCGCGGCGCTGGCGCCGGCAGTTGGCCCTCCCCCGCTTCGTGTGGGCGGTGCTGCGGGCATGATGGAGGTGGCATGATGCTGGAGGTAGCTTCCCTGGTCGGCCGGTTGGCCGGGCAGCGCGTGGTCGTCATCGGCGACCTCTGCCTGGATGAGTACGTCATGGGCGTTGCCACGCGCTTGAGCCGTGAGGCGCCGGTGCCGGTGCTTGAACTGCGCCAGCGCCTGAGCGTGCCGGGCGGCGCGGCCAATCCCGCGTCCAACATCGTCGCCCTGGGCAGCCAGGCCACCGTCATCGGGGTCATCGGTGCGGACGCGGCCGGCGACATGCTGACCGGCCATTTGCGCAGCCTGGGCATTGACACCGCCGGCATCGTCACCGATGCGCAGCGGCCCACTACCACCAAGACGCGCATCGTGGCGCAGGGCAGCCTGCGTTTTCCCCAACACCTGGTGCGCGTGGACCATTTGGACCGGCGGCCGCTCAGCCCGGAGTTGGCGCAGCACCTGGATACGCACGTGGAGCGCCTGCTGGCCGGCGCCAGCGCGGTGTTGATTTCCGATTACCGCACCGGCGTCGTCAGCGCGGACTTGATCGCCACGGTGCAGGCGGCCGCACGACAGCACGGCGTGCTGACCACAGTGGATTCCCAGGGCGACCTGGGCAAGTTTCGCGGCTTCGACCTGGTGCGCTGCAATGCGGCCGAGGCCGAGGCGCAGGTGGGTTTTGCGCTGCACGACGATCATGATTTCGAACGGGCGTTGGTGCGCCTGCAGAGGGAGCTTTCCGCCCGGCGCCTGGTCGTCACCCGCGGCGGTGACGGGGTCAGCCTGCTGGCGTGGGGCGATGTGCCGCGGCATCTGCCGGCCTGGAATCGCGAAGAAGTGTTCGATGTCACCGGTGCGGGAGACACGGTAATCGCCGTCTTGACCCTGGCCCTGGCCGGCGGCCTCGATCTGCGCACGGCCGCGCACCTGGCCATGACCGCGGCCGGCCTGGTGGTGCGGCGCCTGGGTAACGCGGTGGTGACGCCCGCGGAACTGGCGGAGGCGCTGGAGAGATAGAGGGGGAAAGTGCATAGTGCAAAGTGCAAAGTGCAGAGGGGAAAGTGTATAGTGCAATGCGTTTTCTCCGAAAACGCAGAGAGTGCAGAGGGCAAAGTGGTAGGGGCAGAGGGGAAAGTGCAAAGTGCAGAGCGGAGACCGAAAATCGAAAATCGAACAGGCCAACGTCCGTGGGTAGGGTGATGGCGCGGGCCAGCGCGCTGGCTCAATGCGACGCGTGGCGCGAGGCCGGCTGGCGCGTGGTGATGACCAACGGCCATTTCGACCTGCTGCACCTGGGGCATGTGGATTATTTGGAGCGGGCGCGTAACCTGGGCCATGCGCTGGTGGTCGGCGTCAACAGCGATGCTTCGACGCGCGCGCTCAAGGGGCCACAGCGGCCGCTGCTGCCGGCCGTGGAACGGGCGCAGATACTGGCCGCGCTGACCAGCGTGGACCTGGTGGTGATTTTCGAGGAACTGACGGCCGAGTCGCTGGTGGCCGCGCTGCGGCCGGCGGTCTACGTCAAAGGCGGCGATTGGGACCCGGCTGCCGGGACTATCGCGCCCGCGGCCGGGCAGACAGCACAACCGCGGCGTGAACCACCCGAAGCCGCCATCGTCAGCGGCTACGGCGGCCAGGTCCGCTACCTGCCCTACCTGGCTGGACATTCGACCCGTGAACTGATTGCGCTGATCGTCGCACGCTTTGCGCCAGGCGAGGCTGCTGACCTATGACAGACGCCACCCCACCTGAGGCCAGCGGTGGCGTCGCCCGTTCGGCCGGCATCCTGGCCTTCGGCAACGTCGCCAGCCGCATCCTGGGTCTGCTGCGCGAGACGATCATTTCCTACTACTTCGGCTCGGCCGGCGAACTGAGCGCCTTCCGCCTGGCCGCACGCGTGCCGACCATGATCTACGATATGCTGGTGGGTGGCCTGCTCAGCGCGGCGCTGGTACCGGTTTTCAGCGATTACGCCCGTACGGAAAGGCGTCGCGAACTGTGGGAAGTAGCCAGCGCCGTACTCACCGCGGTGGGGGCCGGCATGGCCGTGCTCTTCCTGGCGCTGATGGGCCTGGCGCCCTACGTGGCGCGCCTGATCGGCGGCGGCTTCGATGCCCATCTGATCGCGGTCATCACCAATGCGCTGCGCATCATGGCGCCGGCCGTCTTCTTCTTCGGCCTGTCCGGCGTGCTGACCGGCATTCTCTACGCGCTGAAATCATTTTCGTACGCGGCCCTGGGCGCGGCCGTTTTCAACCTGGGCGTGGTCATCTGCGCCCCGCTCTTGACGCCGTGGCTCGGCATCTACAGCCTGCCGGTGGGCATCGCGGTGGGCAGCCTGGGGCAGTTATGTTTGCTCTTGCCTGGCCTGCGCGCCGTCGGCGCGCGTCTGCACCTGGCGTGGGGCCATCCGGCCGTGCGCCAGATTCTACGTCTCTATCTGCCGGTCAGCATCAGTTTGCTCGTCGGCCAGTTCCAGGTGATGGTGGACGCCAACCTGACCTCGCGTACCGGCACACAGAGCGCGGCCTGGATGCAGTACGCCACGACGCTGGTGCAGTTCCCGCTGGGATTGGTGCCGGTGGCGGTGTCGCTGGCCGCGCTGCCCACTCTGTCGCGTCATGCGGCCGCCGGTGAGTGGCTGGCGTACCGTAGCACCCTGGGGCGCGGCCTGCGCCTGGTGCTCGTCCTGCTCATCCCGGCCATCGTGGCCCTCTTTGTCATGGCCGAGCCGATCATCCGCCTGCTGTTCGAGCATGGCAGCTTCGTTGCCGCCGACACGCTGTGGACCGCACGGGCGCTGCGTCTCTATCTGCTGGGCCTGGGCTTTGCCGGGGTTGATTTTCTCTTCAACTACGCGTTCTACGCCCGCCAGGACACGCGCACCCCGGCCATCGTTGGCGTCGTCTCGGTCGTGGTTTACCTGGTTGTGGCGCTCAGCCTGCTGCGGCCGCTGGGTTTCCTGGGCCTGGTGCTGGCCGACTCCACCAAGCACATGAGTCACGCGATCATCATGCTGATCTTGCTGCTGCGTGCCATCGGCGCCTTGCGCGGCCAGGGGATCATGAGCACCGGCTTCAAGGCGTTGCTGGCCGCGCTGGCCATGGGCCTGGCGCTGTCGGTTCTGCGCGGCTGGCTGGGCGGTCTGGCAGGCAGCGGCCTCGTCGGCAAGGTCATCGTCGTGGGAGGCGCCGCCGGCAGTGGCATCGCCATCTACGGCGCGCTGCTGTGGCTGCTCGGCGTGGAAGAAGTCAAAATCGTGTCTCGAATGGTCCTGCGACGCCTTATTCCGCCCACGAAGGGCCTGTAATCGTATCTGACCCAAAAATAGTGGGCGACCGCAAGGGTGCGCCCCTACAAATTGGTGGGCATGGTCTTGCGCCTGCCCGCGTGGGCGACCGCAAGGGTGCGCCCCTACTTTGACGCCCCACGCGGCGTCGGGTATAATCGGACTGGCAATCATCCCAACTGAAGAAAGAGAGATTCACATGGCAAAGAAACAACGTGTCGCGCAACGGGCGCCGCGCAGTGCATCGCCCATGCGCTATTCGCAAGGTATGACATCCATCACGCCGACGGGCGCATCGAATATGGCGGGCGCGGCAAGCCGAGGGTTGGCGGGACGCCGCCCCGGCTCGAAGGCGGCCGTCCAGGTAGATTACGCCAAAGAGTACGGCCACGTCGCCAGCGACCTACGCCGCGTCGGCCTGCTGGCCGCGTCGCTGTTCGCCGTCATCGTCATCCTGAGCTTCGTCATCCGTTAGTAAACCGACAAGATGTTCTGGACTCTGCTCTTAGCGCACTTGATTGCTGACTATCCCCTGCAGTCTAGTTGGATGGTGCGCGCCAAGCGCACCCTGGGGGGCCTGACGCTGCATGTCGCGATTCACATCGTCGTTATGCTGATCCTGGTTGGGCCGGCCCTGCCGCAGGTCTGGCTCCCGCTGGCCGCCATCGCCCTGGTCCACTTTGCCCTGGATGCCGGAAAAATGTCGTCATACGCTGGCGCCCGCACTGGGTCGTCAGCAGCTATCTGGCCGATCAGGCCCTACACATGATCACCCTCTGGCTAGCCAGCGCCTGGATCGCCCAGCACACCCCGGCGGCCACACCGCTCCTGAAGCCCAACCTGGCCATACTTCTCAGCGGCTACCTGTTGGCCACCCATATTTGGTTCATCAGCGAACGCATCTTCACCCATCGCGACGCCACCTACCAGCAAGAACTGAACCGCTTCGCCCTGGTGCGCATGGTCACGCGCGGCCTGCTGTTGACCCTGTTCTTGCTCGCAGGTCGCCCGGCCTCAACCTCCACCGGCTCTGCCCTGGCGCTGAGCCTGGCGCTGCCGTATGTCACGGGCACCTGTCGCCGCCGCGCCGCTCTGACCGATGTCCTGGTCGCCTTAGTCGCGGCCGGCAGCATCCTGCTCCTGAACGCCGGGCAGTAACCCGCGGCAACACCCAAAATAAAAAGTCCTCGACTTGTCGAGGACTCCAAACCGGGAGCGCCGAACTCATTCGGCAAATTTTCAGGTCAGCGCTGCGGCAACCTGCTGACCGGAGATAAACGCGCTCTCCACGGAGCCTACTTTGCTGCCCGCGGCGTCGAAGGCATCACCGGCCAGGGCCAGGCCGGGCAGGCCAGCCGGCAGCAGGAACGGCTGCGGGCAGAGCGTGCTGGCCGTGGCAAAACGCCAGCGCTTGAGCTGTGCCTCGACCAGGCGCCCCTGCGGGTCCAGAAATTCCTGCAGCCCGGCCTGGATGGCAGTCAGGGCGGCCGCATCGTCAGCCTCCCACCAGCGGCGGCTGAAAGCCGCACTGCTCTGCACCGTCAGCAGCGTTGCCTCGGGTGAAATGCCCTTCTGCTGGTTGTCGGCAATCCAAAAAGGATCGTGCTGGCTGCGCAGCAGGGCGCCAACAGGCGGCAGCAGGGCTGCGCCTTGCCACCAAAACAGGCCAACCAGGCACGGATCATACGCGATGACCGCCAGCGCGGCCTGATCGGCGGTGCTCAAGGCCACCTCACCGGCCGCCAACAGGGCCAGGCTCTGCGGCGCCGGCGCGGTCAGTAACAACTGGCTGGCGTGCGTGCTGCCCCCCGCGCTGTCCTCAACCTGCCAACCGTGGGCCAGCCGGCGCACAGCCTGCACGGTCACCGCGGTGCGCACCTCAAGCCCTTGCGCCAACTGTTGCGCCAGGTGATTCATGCCGTTAACCGCGGCGTAACGCGGGTAGAACGTGGCATCGGCGCTGGGGCGCAAACTGCCCCGGGCATAGCCGGCCGTCCAGGGGTAGATCAAGCCGGCGGCCTCCCAGCCTGCCAGCGCCGCGGCGAAGGCGGGGGTGTGGGCGGTGAGAAATTGCGCACCATGATCGGCGCGGCCGGGTCCGATGCGCCGCGTTGCCATACGTCCGCCTGCGCTGCGGGCCTTCTCCAGCACAAGCACACGCCGGCCTTGCTCACGCAGGCGCTGGCCGGCGCTCAAACCGGTCATGCCCGCGCCAATTACCAAGACATCACAATCCATGCTTCTCTCTCCTGTCAACTCAGCCCGGCAGCAACGTCACCGGGTCGGCCACCTGCAGCGTGCCTTCCTGCAGCACGCGTGCATAGAAACGACTCCAGCCGGGATGCACCCAGGCTGCAATACGTTTGACGGCGCCCTGCACGAAAAAGTCAGTCAGGTGGCGACAGGGATTGGCGGTATCGGTCAGTTCGATCAAGACCTCAGCGCCCAGGCGCAGACGCTGTCCGCTGTGCAGCGCGGCCCAATCAAGTCCGCGCACGGTGATATTCTCGCCGGCCGCGCCGGGGAAGATGGTATGGCCTTCGCGCTGCAGGGCCTCGATCAGTTCCAGGGAGTAGAGACAGAGCGCACGATCGGGGCCGCCGTGGTGTACCAGATCGCGCTGGCTATCGCCGTCAAGCCCGGCGCGCGTGATGCGAGCGGATGGCTGTGGCAGCTTGGGCACCCCGCCAGGCGACGCATTGATGTGGGTAATCGTTGCCATCATGGCTGTTGCATCCGTTTATCCCAATGTCGCCCCACCGCCCCCGGCCGCGCCGACGCCGTCCATCCAATCAGGATAGACGCGCTGGCCCTGCAGCTCGTACAGGCGGATGGCCTGCGTGGGACAGTTTTCGGCAGCGAGGATGATCCGGGCGCGGTCGGCGGCGGCCGCATCCACCACAATCGCAATGCCATCCTCATCAATTTCGAACACCCCGGGCGCGGTGCGCATACAGTCGCCCATGGCCGTACAGCAGCGGCGATCAATCTCGATGCGCAGGGAAGGAACTTTGCCGGTGGGGGAAACAATGCTGCCAGGCAAGCCAGCGGCAGGGGTTGGCGTCATCGGCGCCGCAGTGGCGGCGGTTGGTATTTTGACGGGCGGCGCCCCTGCCGTAGCAGGCTTGCCGCCGAGCAATTTGGACAAGAAACTCATGGTCTGATTGAATCCTCCGTGAGACAAATTAAAGTCCCGCTGGCGGGCCAGCAGGACTTTGAGCAGAGCGCCGGAACTGAAGCTCAGGCCGCTGCTTACGACTGGCTGGATGCCATGTGCAGGGACTGGGCGACTTCAGCCAGCTTTTCGGTTGTACGCTCAGCCATCGGGACATACGGCTGATAATCGGGGCCGATGTACTGTGCCCGAGGGCGGATCAAGCGGTTATCCGCGTATTGCTCGATCAGATGCGCGGTCCAGCCCACGATGCGGCTCATCGCGAAGATGGTCGTGAAGAGATCGAGCGGAATCCCGGCATAGTAGAGCACCGTGGCCGAATAGTAGTCCACGTTGGGCGCCAGCTTACGTTCGAGAAAGTGGGGGTGCGCGATCGCGCGCTGTTCGATGCGCAGGGCCATCTCATGCAGGTCGTGCTGGCCGACCGCGTGCCCCATCTCATCGGAGACGCGGCGCAGCACACGTGCGCGTGGGTCTTCGGTCTTGTAGACACGGTGCCCCATGCCCATAATGCGGCGATGTCCGGACATGGTGGCATCGAACCAGGCATCCACATGGGCCAGGCTGCCGATCTCGTCCAACATATCCATCACACCCTGGTTGGCGCCGCCGTGCAAAGGCCCCTTGAGCGCGCCCAGGGCGCCGGTCACGGCCGCGTACATGTCGGCTTCGGTGCCGGCAATGACCCTGGCCGTGAACGTGGACGCGTTGAGACCGTGGTCAGCCAGCAAAACCAGGTACAAATCAACGCCTTTGACCCTCACCGGGTCGGGCTTGGCGCCGGTCAGCATATAGAGGAAATTCTCGGCGTGGCCCAGGGTCGGATTGGGCGCAATGATGTCAAGCCCGTTACGTACACGATGGAAACCGGCGATGATGGAAGGAAACAGAGCCATCAGGCGCAGCGCCTTGCGCCGGTTAGCGCCCGGGGAATTGTTCTCTTCTTCGGGATCGCTCACAGAGAGGAGCGAAATCACCGTGCGCAGCATATCCATGCCAGAGGAAGTCGTAGGGAAGATCTTGAGAGCTGCCACGATATTATCAGGCAGCTTGCGCATCAAGGCCAGGTCGGCCATGAACTGCTCCAGCTGGGTCCGCGTGGGCAACTGACCATTCCACAGGAAATAGGCAACCTCCTCGTAGAACGAGTTGGCGGCCAGGTCCTCGATGGGAATGCCACGATAAGTCAGACGGCCGGCGGTTCCGTCAATGGAACTAATCGAAGTTGCCGCGGCAATAACACCTTCGAGGCCCTTGGCAACGGCTGCAACAACCGCAGCATCTTTTTCCGGCATACAGTCGCTCCTTTCATGAGTATGGGCACGGGGTGGGACAGGATGGGGATCAGGCACAATCATTATACCCGGCTGCTTGCGCGCTGTCAATTCGTTCTTTTGTGTCGTACCCTGAAAGCGTAGGTCGGGTGGCTGCAGGTGGTTGTCACGATCACGCACGCCGCGATCATGGGCTGAAGTTCGACCCTGTGGTGTGGCTGTCACCGGCGTAAAATTTGCTGTGACCGTGGAATGATGGTATACTGGCGGCCATTACGGGCGAGTAGCTCAGTCGGTCAGAGCGCACGGTTCACATCCGTGAGGTCTAGGGTTCGAGCCCCTACCCGCCCACAGAAAACCTCACAGGCAGACTGCCTGTGAGGTTTTTGATTGCCGGCTACACTTCTCCATACTTCTCCATACCGATACGTCGGCCAATCCAGCCAACCTTCCCGAGCATTCGATACACCTCCGCCGACCTGGCCGCGGCGACAGCCTGGGTGAAGCGGGCCGCGGCCAGGTGACGGCCGGCCGCGGCGTAGCGGTCGGCGGCCGCGGGGTCTCGCAGAAGGCGCAGGAGGGCGGCCGCAAGAGCCTCCGGATCACGCGCGGGCACGCGCAGGCCGTTAATGCCATCCTCGACCAGGTGTTCGGTGCCGCCAATGGTGGTGGTGACGACAGGAACGCCCGCGGCCAGGGCTTGCGCCAGGGCCACCGGCGAACTTTCGACCCACGAGGGCAGGGTGAATAGCGCGGCGCGGCCGTAAGCCGCCAGCAGCTCGGCGTGACCCAGGTAGCCGGGCAGGCTGATGTGCGCACGCAGGCCGAGGTCGTCAATGGTCTGCTGCACCTGCTGCCCGTAGGCTTGATAGATCGGCGTGACACCGCCGGCGATGACCAGGTGCGCGTCCGGGAGCTGACCGACCACGGCGCGCATGGCCTGCACCAGTTCCAACACCCCTTTGCGATGGATGACCGAGCCGACGAACAGGATGCGGTGCGACTGCGGCTGGCGATCGAGCGCGAAAAAGTCGTCGTGTACCGGATTTTCGATCAGGTGCAGCCGCGCCGGCGAGTGCGGGCGCACGAACTGCTCGACCCAGGGGCAGATGATGACCAGATCGGTGGCGCGGCGCAGGACGGCCAGTTCGGTGGCCCGCCAAATGGCCGTGCGCAGCCAGGCTTTCAGACGCCCGCCGCGCGCCTCGGCCGCAGCCTCGTGCGTGTTGATGCCATGTACCGTCACCACCGTCGGCGCGCCTGTGTCGAACGCGGCCAGCGGATAGGCCGCGGCCTGACCATGCGCATGAATGACATCCGGGGCGATCTCCTGCAAGCGCCGACGCAGCGCCCAGCGGTCCACGGTGCGCATGGAAAGGGTGTGGGGAATACGCGACGCTGAGGGCAGATAGTGGATCGTCAACGGCCCGTCGCGCACAACCGCGCCGCGGGCCGCCGTGCCCTTGAACCACTTCTCACAGGTGACGACGTGCAACTCCAGGTCGGAATGCTGCTTGAGCGCGGCCAACGTGTAATACATCACCGCCTGGATGCCGCCCACCAGGTTCGGGGGATTCTCCGGATAATCGCCAATCACCGCCACCCGTAGGGGCGATCCCTTGCGGTCGCCCCTGCCGTCGCCCGGCCGCGCAGGCGTCGGCCCTGTCTCTGGTGTCATCGTCATGCCGCTCCTTGTCCGGGCTGCATCGAGCCGGCGCAGGCCGGCTTCGCAAGGGTTGCCGCGGTTTCAACCGCCGGCACATCCACAAACGCCAGCGCGGCCAACACCCAAACGTACCACTGCACCGAGGTGTACTGCACAAAGTTGTCGGTGAGGCTGACGACGAGTCCGCCGACCACCACCGAGGCCAGCGCCAGTGCGTATGGATTGGTCGCGGCGCGGCGGGCGGCGGCGCCCAGCCAGCGCAGTTGCCAGCCGGCCCAGGCCAGCGCGCCCAGCGGCCCGGTTTCGATCAGCACCTTGAGATAATCGTTGTGCGGCGGAGCCACGTAGCGCGGGGGCAACACCTGTTCCACATAGATCGGAAAGGTGGACAGGCCGCGGCCGATGACCCGCGTCAGATCAATCAAACTCAGGCCCACCTGCCACAACTCCCAGCGCCAGGCCACAGAATCTTGTGCGTCCGCCGAAGTGAGGCGCTGGCGGACGGGCGGCAGGGCCAGCAGCAGCAGGGGCAGAACGATCGCCAACCACAGCCAGCGCGGACGGCGGAAGGCCAATAGGACGATCACCACGGCCCATAATCCCAGCCACTGCGCGCGCGCCAGGGTCATCAGCAGGCCGCTGGCGGTCAGGGCCAGCATGAAGAAGGCAAACGGCCGCGCCGGCTGGCGAATGGCGGCAGGAGCGGCAGGAGCGGGCGCGGGCGTCAACCACAGGGCGCCGGCCAGGGCAACCACCACCAGCAGGAATGAGGCCAGGATGGCGGGATGGCCGAAGGTGCCCTGGGCACGGTAGGCGTAGGCGGTGTCGGCCAGGCCGACGAAGAAATAGCCGGCGCCGGTGGTCAGTTGGTAGAACTCCAGGGCGATGGGCGCCAGGCTGGACAGAAAAATCGCCCACACCAGGGCCGGACGACGGGCAGGGTTGGCCGCCAACGGCCGCGCCAGCACGAAGAGCGCCAGCCCACTCGCCAGGCGCACCCATTCTTTCAGGGTTTCAAGCGGCGCCAGCGACACGGCCACGCCGGCCAGGGCGACCAGGAGCCAGGCGATGTACCAGCCGGCGCCGGGGATGCCCAGGATGATGTGGCCGCGGCCGGCGCGGTCGGCGATCAGCCAGCGGCGCAGGGCGTAGGCCAGTCCCAGGCCCAGGGTGAAGGAATTGAGCGCGCCGGCCAGGTTCATCTCCAGCGGCGTGCCACTGAACAGGGTGAACAGATCCATGATGCTGTCAGCGGCGGAGCGGATGATGAGTAGGGGCAGCACCAGGGCAGCCACGTCAACCGACACGGCCAGCCACACGCCAACCAGGGCTGCCAGCATGACTACGGCCAGCGGGGGAAGCACGATGCTGACCACGCCGGCCAGGACGAAGAGGAGTACGGCGACGATCCAAAAGCGCCCGCCGAATGAATTCGGGCCGCCGAATGAATTCGGGGCGAAGGGCCCCGGCACCCGCCGAATGAATTCGGGGCGAAGGGGCGTTCCGCCGCCAGGTCGGCCTGCGCCGACCGGCCGCGCGTCCACGCTCGTCTGCGGCCTGGCCGGCTCACAGGTACCCAAGCCCGCGCAGGCGTTCCTGCAGATCGGCGGTTTCAGCGTCGTTGAGCGCAGCCTGGCCGGCTGACTCAGCGGCGGGCGCGGGTGCTTGCCGGCGCACCGGGGCCGTACTTTGCAGCAGTTCGGTGAGCGCCCGGCCCTGCATGGTTTCCGGCACGGCCAGGCCCAGGCTGTGCAGCACGGTGGGCGCGATGTCAATCAACCGCGGGGTGGGGCTGAGCGGGCGCGCCGCCCCGGCCTGCGCGGCGATGCCGGCGCCCCAGGCCAGCAGCATGCCGGTCAGGGCATGATCGCCGCTGGCCCAGCCGGTGCGCGTGAAGAGGCCCGGGGTCTGCAGGTTGCCGGCAAAGGGCGGGTTGAGCCAGAAGAGCAGGTCGGGCAGCAGATCGGGTTGGGCGAGCGAGGTCTGCCCGGCCATCTGTTCGGCCAGGCGCACCACGCCGCCCACCAGCGGCTGCCCGTCGAAGCGGGCCGCGACCAGCGCCTGTTCGATCTCGGTCAGCAGGCGCTCCGCGGCCGGGCCGGGGGTCACGATGCCGTGCGGGTCGCGGCCGGCCAGGTTGAGGCGGATGCCCTGTTGAGTGTTCCACGGGCAGAAGGCCAGCGTGTGCGCCCAATCGGTGGCGCCGCCGGGCGTCATGAAGCCGGCAAAGCGCGAAACATCCTTGACCAGGCGGCGGCGCCAGTGCTGCACGAGCGGCGTGTCCAGGCGGCGCAGCAGGCCAGTCAAGCGACCGCGGCCGGCCTGGCTGCGATACCAACCGTGCTGCGCCAGCCATTCGTTGACGCGGAACTGCCAGACCGCGGCCTGAAAGCCGTGATCGGACAGGATGAAGACGGTGGTGTCAGCCCCGGCCAGGGCGATGGTGCGGGCCACGGCCTGGTCGAGCGTGCGCCAGTAGGCCTCCCAGGCCGGCTGCAACTGCGCGGCCAGCCCTGCATCCGCCGCAGGGTGCGTGGGATCGAGCATCCACCACAGCGCGTGCAGCAGGCGATCAGGCGAGATGTAGGCCACGGCCAGCACGTCGAGCGCGTGACGAGCCGTCAGGCGCTCCACCAGGCGCACGCGGGCCTGCGTCATCTGGGTCAGTTCGGCCAGCAGGGCGTCCGGGCGACCCGCGTACAGTTGCCATTCCAGGTCGAGGCGGTAATCGGGCACGGCCTGGCGGATTTCTGCGGCCAGCGCCGGCGGGTGCGTGAAGGGCGGCTGCTCCAGGCTCAACATGCCGCTGACCTGGAACGGCTGCACCGGGTCAGGCGGGTAGGTGACGGGAAAATTGATCGCGCCCACGGCCAGGCCGCCGCGGTTGAGCCAGGCCCACAGGGTGCTGCCGGGCGCGGGTTTGGCATGGCGATAGCGGCCATCGGGCTGGCGGGCCAGGAAATCGAACACGCCATGCACCGCGGGCTGCTGCCCCGTCATGAACGAGGCCCAGGCCGCGGCCGATTGCGTGGGCAGCACGGAGAGCAGCGGCGCGGGAACGCCCTCACGCCGCAGCCGCGCCAGCGTGGGCAGCAGCCCCGCGGCCAGCAGAGGCTCCAGCAAGGGCCAATTCAGGCCATCGAGGCCGATGATGAGTGTGTGCATGGGTGGTTATGCCATTCCTGGCTGTTGGGATTAAATAGAGGTGTGACGTCGCCGCTCAGTGGATCACGCGCTTCGGTTCGTGCGCCCTTGAACTCGTTGCAGCGATAGCAAGCCAGGCAGAGGTTGGTGCTGTCCGATGCCCCACCGGCCGCCAGGGGGATGATGTGGTCCATCACCATGGCGACGCCAGCCCATGCTGGGCTGCGACAGTAGCTGCAGCGATGGCCGGATCGCGCAGCGACGGCCCGGCGCAGCGCAGAGGAAAGCTTACGGCGCGTCGGCACGGGTGGGCATCATAGGGGAAATTGGCAGCGTATGGCCGCGCCACTTCAGCAAGGCGAGGGCGTAGGAGCGCCGCACGACGAACCGGTCGGTTGCGGCCCGCAGGCGCGCCAGTTCTTCGCGTTCAGCATCGGTCAACGTGTTGGCTTCATTCTTGCGCAAAAGGCGCCGATGTCGCCGCCACTGATCGGGCGGCAGTGAATCCAGCGCGATCCTCCAGAGTTGCTCGTCGCTCAAATTCGACCAGGCGGCCAGTTCGTCTTGGAACTCGGCCGGCAGATCGTCCACGGCCGGAGGCAGATTGCCGCGTATCGTTTGGGATGCGACTTCTTCCAGCGGACGTCGCAGCGCGGTTGCCATTCCCTGCAGCCGCCGGTAGGATTCCTCAGGCAGGCGAAGTGTAATCGTCTGTAATGTCATCCAAACCTCATTTCTGAACCACCCGCACCCCGAAAAAGTTAAGCCTAGTATCGCGCCGTGTGGGACGCGTGTCAAGAACCGTGCAGAGATCAGAGATTCGAGATCAGAGATCAGAGATCAGAGATCGGGTACGTGGGTGACGAGAATTCGCCGCTCTCCAATCTCCGGTCTCCGGTCTCTGGTCTCAGGGCAGAGACTCGAGATCAGAGATCAGAGATCGGGTCCGTGGAAGACGAGAATTCGCCGCTCTCCGCTCTCCGCTCTCCGCTCTCCCCTTCTCCCCTTCTCCCCTTCTCCCCTTCTCCCTTCTCCCCTTCTCCCCTTCTCCCCTTCTCCCCTTCTCCCCTTCTCCCCTTCTCCCCTCTCCGGTCTCCACTCCCCCCTCCTCCCCATCAGTTTCACGAAGTCCTGCGCGAGGGTGGGATCGGCGGGGGGGTAGAAGATCCAGATGCCGTCGAGCTCGGTTGCCAGGGGCACAAGCGCGGTCACGAACGCGTCCACGGAATCGCTGCAGCGGTCTTCGGCGCAGCCGATCATGGCCCAGACCTGAACGGCTGGGTTGATGGCCTGCGCGGCCGGTCTCGCCTGGCGCAGCAGGCTGGCGAAGGAGGCGGGGTCGTCCACCGACTTCTGCGCTTCGACAATCAGGATGTCGGCATAACGAGCCGCGTCCACGCCCGACCCCGGCTTGAGATTGCGACGGCCGCCGATGTTGCCGAGATTGTCCACAAAGCGATAGGCGGGCGCCGCCACCATCAGTTTTTTGCCGAAATGATCGGCCAACGTGCGCACGCGGCCAAGAAAGGCCGACGGATCAGGGACGTCCGCCTCCGGCAGAGCATGGGCTTCGATGCTCAGCGTGAAGAACGCGCAGCGATCCAGATCGGCCTGCGGGACCACAGCCAGCAGTTCGTCCGGCGTGTAGGCGTCCAGCCGCGGCAGGTGCAAGGCGCACTGCGCCTGCCCCGCCTGCGCCGCCAGTCCCACGTTGGCCGCCGTGACTTTGATGATGTCCTGCGCCTGCAGGAGCGGCGCCAGGCCGGCCACCGTGGCCGGATTGACGGCCAGGCCGATGGGCAAATGCTGCAAGGGCGTCAGATCAACGGCAGCCGTTGGCGTTGACTCATCCGCAGGCTGGGGCGATGGCCCGACCTGGGCGGTGGGGCGCAATTCGGCGGATGGCGGCACAGGAGTCACTCTCGGCGGCCGCGGCATGGCCCGGCACGCGCTCAGCGTCAGCACCAAAACCGCCAGCACCCAAAGCGAAATCCCCAACACCCCCAACGATAAATGGCGAACGGAGGTCTGCCGTTTTGCACTCTCAGCGTACCCTCCGGGTACGCATTGCGCTTTCTGCGTACCCTCCGGGTACGCATTGAACTTTTTACTTCCTCCCCTTTTCACTTTCTCCCCTTCTCCCCTTCTCCCCTTCTCCCCTTCTCCGCCTCTCCGCCTCTCCGCCTCTCCGCCTCTCCCCCTCTCCGCCTCTCCCCTTCTCCGCCTCTCCCCCCTCTCCCCCTCTCCGCCTCCCGGTCTCCGGGGCCTCTCCGCCCCCCCCCCCCCCCCCCCCCCCCCCCCCCCCCCCCCCCCCCCCCCCCCCCCCCCCCCCGCAGGGGGGGGGCGGGAAATTGCCGGTGATGTCCACCGCGGTCAGGCGCAGGGTGTAGACGCCCGGGGCCAGGCCCGCGGTGTTCCAGGTTGCCAACAGCCCGCGGTTGACCGGGGTCGGTGCATTGACCAGCAGATTCCAGTCGGTTGGCGCCTCGCCGGCGCCCCACTCGATCTTGTAATACTGGAAGTTCTCGATGGCGGCCGTGCCAATGATGCGAATGGAGGCGATCTGTCCGCTGACGCGCGCGCCGGCCGCGGGCGATTCGATCGTCACCAGGTTCAACCGCTGCAGCGAAGCCTCCGCCTCCAGCCGCGCGTCGCTGGCCGTTTGGGCCATCAACGCCAGGTAGTGCTGCCAGGCCGCGGTTGCGGCCTGACCGTCGCCGCGGCGTTGATAGTAACGCGCCAGGGCAAAATAGGGATCGGCGTACTCCGGGTAGCCCACCAGCAGCGCTTCGTTATGTCGAATCGCCGGCTCGATCTGATCGAGCGCCTGGTAGATGCCGGCCAGAATGGCGTGAATCCAGGCCGGCTGACCTTCCTGCGCCAACTGCGCCTCGTAGCGGGCGGCGTAATCGGGCAGGGCGCGCCAGCCCTTGAAGATGGCAACCAGGGCATTGACCGCATTCATGCGCCGCGGGTCGCGCTGCAGGGCCTGTTCGTAGAGGCTGACGGCTTCCTCCAGCTTACGCTGCTGGCGCAGGACATTGCCGGCCGCCTCCCAGGGCCAGCCTGCGCCGGGGTTGAGCTGCTGCGCCTGCTCGAACTGCGCCAGCGCGTCGTCGTAGCGCTTGTCCTGGCGATAGAGGTTGCCCAGGGCGATGTAACCTGCGACGTTGCCCGGTTCGGCCTGAATCGCTGCCTGGAACGCGGACATGGCCGCGGCCGGGTCGTTTTCAGCCAGGTAGGTGTTGCCGCTCAACACCAGGGGTACGGCCGCGCTGCGATTGAGCGCGGCGGCGCGTGCGTAGACCGCGCGTGCGCCGGTGTAGTCGCCGCCCTGCGCCAACGCCTGCCCCAGTTGGATGGCCCCCACCAGGTTGAGCGGATCCGCCTTCACCGCGGCCTGGAACAAGGTCAACGCCTCGGCCGGCCGGCCCTGCAACTGCGCCAGGACGCCCAGGCGAGCCAGGGGTGTGGCCTGCCCGGCGTCCAGGGCCAACGCTTGCTCGAAGCGCGCCTGTGCGCCGGCCGCGTCGCCGGCCGCCCAACGCACATCTCCCCAGGCGATGTAAAGGCTGGCATTGCCCGGTCGCAACGCGGCCGCGCGGCGCAGGGTGGCCTCGGCCGCGGCCAATTGGCCGTCGGCCTGCTGGGCGCCGGCCAGGCCCACGAGCGCGGCCTGGTTCCCCGGCTGTAGATCGAGGCCGGCCTGGTACGCCGCGAGGGCTTCCGCCAGGCGGCCGCGGCGGCGGTAGGCATCGCCCAACGCGACGCGTGCCGCGGAGGAGGTGGGCTGTCGGGCGACGGCGTCCAGATGGGCGGCCAGCCCCTCATCGCCGCGCCCCAGGGCGAGCAGGGTCTGATCCCGCCCGGTCAGCGCCGGGGCGTAGATGTCGCGATTTTCGGCCAGGACACCGGCAATGGCCTGGCCGTAGAGCGAGAGCGCCTGTTCCATCTCGCCGCGCCCGCGCTGCACGTTGGCCTGCGCGGTCAAGCCAGCGGCGGCGGCGGATGGCAGGCGGGCCGCGGCCTGATAGGACGCGAGCGCGGCCGGCGCATTGCCCTGCGCTTCGAACCATTGCCCCAGGGCCAGCAGGCCGCTGGCGTTGCCGGCATCGGCGGCGATGGCGGCTTCATAGGCCGCCTTGGCGCGGCGGGCCGCGGCGGCTTGATCCTGACGCCGCAGCAGGTTGCCCTGGCTGACCAGCAGCGCCGGCGTGTTCGGCGCCAAGCGCAGGCCCTGCTGCAAGGTGGACGACGCGGCCGCGGGTTGGCCCTGCGCCAGTTGCAGGCTGCTCAGGCTGACGTAGTTCCCGCTGTAAAGCGGATCGGCGCCGATACCGGTGCGGTAGAGGCGCGCCGCCTCGTCCAATTTGCCCTGGTTGCGCATCAGATCGCCCAACGTGGCCCAGGCCCAACCAGAGGCTGGGCCGCGTGCGGCGGCCGCGCGACCGGAGCGCAGCGCCGCGTCGGCCTGTCCGGCCATCTCTGCGGTGCGCGCCTGGGCAATGAGCGGCGCGGGGTCGCTGGCATCGAGCGCGGCGGCTGTCTGCAGCAGCGCCTGGGCCTCGTCGAAGCGGCCCTGCTCAGCCAGGAGCGCGGCCAGGGCCGTGTACGCGCCGAGGTAGGTCGGTTCCACCGTGATGGCGGCGCGATAGACGGCCTGGGCCTGGGGGATGTCACCCTGGCTGCGGTAGGCGTTGCCCAGGCTGGTGCGTACCCAGCCGGAGGCCGGCGCGGCGAGGGCGGCCGCGGCCAGGTGCGCCTGGGCGGCGGCCGTTTGCCCCTGGCGTTCGGCTACCTGCGCGAGGGCAATGTAGGCGGCGGGGCCGGTGGGGTTGAGGGCCAGGCTGCGCGTGAAGGCGGCCGCGGCTGCGGGTAAATCGCCCTGGGTCAGCTCGAATTGACCGGCGGCCAGGGGCGCGGCGCTGTCAGCAGGGTCAGCGGCCGCGGCGCGGGCGAAGGCGGCGCGGATGGCAGGGGCCGAGGTTTCCAGTTGGGCAAGCGCCAGCCAGGGCGCGGCCGACAGCGGCGCGATGGCGGTCGCCTGCGTGAGCGTCTGCCGGGCCTCTTCCGCCTGACCCTGCTGCCGGTAGAGGGAGGCCAGCGCCAGCGCCGCGCTGACGTTGCCCGGTTGCCGGCCGCGGATGTCCCCCAGCACAGCCGCGGCCGCGGCCGGTTGGGCCAACGTTTGGTAGAGATCGGCCAACGCGACGGCGACGATCACATCGCCGGGCCGGTGGTTCAACGCCGCGGCTAGGCGGGTCAACGCGGCGGTTGGCTGCCCGGCGCGTGACTCGGCCTGGGCCAGGGCAACAATGGCCGGCGCGTAACCAGGCGCGAGGGTCAACGCCTGGGTAATGAGGGCAATGTAGGCGGCGGGGCGATTTTCGGCGGGTACGCCGGTGGACTGCGTGATGTCGGCCAGGGCAATCAGCACATCCACCGCGCCCGGCGTGGTTTGCAGGGTCTGGGTGAGGACGGTGACGGCCAGGTCGGGCCGATTTTGCTGGCGCCAGGCTGCGGCGCGCGCCAGGGCGATGGCGGTGTTCGCGGGTTCGCGGGCCGCCGCCTGCTCGAGCGCGGTCAGCACCTGCGGCCAGGCGCCCTGACGTTGGTAGAGCGCGGCCAGCCCCAGGTAGGGCGCGGCGCGCGCACGGTCGAGCGTTGCGGCATGAGCGTAGACCGCGGCCGGTTCGGCCGGGACATCGGCCAACGGGGGCAAGCGGCCCGCGGCCAGGCCCTGCGCGTAGGCCAGCCAGGGCGCAGGGTCGGTGGGATCGGCCTGCATGGCCTGGCTCAACGCCTGGGCGGCCAATGTGCGCTCGCCCGCGGCCAGCCACGCCTGCGCCAGCCCCATCCAGCCGTCAGCGCGGCTCTGATCCAGCGTCAGCGCCTGCGAAAAGGCGGCGCGGGCGTTGATGGTGTCAGCGCCGCCCAGGTACCATTGCCCGACGGCCAGTTGCAGGCCCAGGTCGTTGGGGGTCTGCGCCTGCCCCTGCTGCAGCGTTTGCCAGGCGTGCGCTCTCTCCCCCTGCGCCAGATACCAGTTTGCCAGGGCGATGTAGGCGTCCGCATTCTGTGGCGCCCGCGCTATTGCCAGCGTGTAGGCGGAGGTTGGAGACCGGAGACCGGAGACCGGAGATTGGAGATCATCCGCCTTCCACAAATGGTCTTGCAGGAAGTTGCCGAGGGCGATGAGGGAGACGGCGGCGGCAGGGTTGTTGGCGATGGTTTCTTGCAGGAGGGTCAACGTTTCGGTGATGCGGCCCTGACGGGTCAGGAGGTCGGCCAGGGTCACGGCGACCGCGGCGTTGGTGGCATCGAAGGCGAGCGCGCCGCGTAACACCGTTTCGGCGTCGGCGCTCTGCCCTTGCCGCTGCAGGGCCTGGCCGAGCACGAGCGCGGCGCCGCCGAATGCAGGGTTGACCTGGAGGGCCTGGCGCAGATGGGCTTCGGCCGCGCTCGTTTCACCCTCGCTCAACTCGCGGCCGGCCAGGGCGGTCAGCGGCCAACCGAGGCTGGGGTTGCGGCGGACAGCCTCTTGCAACCGCGCCTGGGCGGCCTGTGGATCGCGCCGGCCTTCCAGGTTGGCAAGCGCAATCAGAAGGCCAGGGTTGGCGGGGTCGAGCTGCACCGCGGTCTGCAAGCGAGCGATGGCCTGCGGCAGATGGCCGGCCCGGCGATCCAGCTCGGCCAGCGCCAGCCTGGCGGCCGAACTGGCCGGGTTGAGGGCCAGGGCCTGTTCGAGCAGGGCGCGGGGGGAGGAGATATCTGAGACCGGAGACCGGAGATTGGAGAGCGGCGAATTCTCGTCACCCACGTACCCGATCTCTGATCTCTGATCTCCAATCTCTACCCTCAGCCCAGCCAATGCGACGAGCAGGTCGGGGGAGCCGGGCAGGCGCTGGTGCGCGTCGAGCAGCAGGGTGAGGGCCGGGGTGATCTGGCCCTGGGCCTGGAGAGCTTCGGCCTGGGCGATGATGACGGTCGGATTCTGGGGTTCGAGGTCGGCGGCCTGGGCGAAGGCGGCCTGTGCGCCTTCGGGGTCGGCGCTGCGTTGGCGCCAGGCGGCCAGGGCCAGCCAGGGCGCGGCCTGCGAGGCGTCGCGCTGGCTGGCCTGCTGGTAGGCGGCGGCCGGGTCAAGAACGACATTGCCGATGGGGAGAGATGCCGTCAGGGGAACTGTGCTGGCAGGCCGATTTTCGGTGCGAACGTCGGCCGGGAGCGCTTCGAGCAGGTTGCCAGCCAGGAGCCAGACGGCGCTGCTGGTGGGGATGGCCTGGGAGGCTTCGGTCAGCACGGCCAGGGCCTGGCTGCGGTTGCCGGCGGCCAGCCAGGCTTGGGCCAGGCCCAGGGGTGCGCTTTCCAGGGTGTGATCGAGCTGCTGCGCCTGGATGAAGGCGTCCTGCGCTTCGTCATAGCGGCCGCCGTGTAGAAACCACTGCCCCAGCGCGCTCTGCACGGCGGCGTCGGCCGGCGCAATCTGCGCCGCGGCCTGTAAAACGGCCCATGCGGCCTCACGCTCGCCGCGGGCCAAATAAGCGGCAGCCAGGGCGGTGTAGCCGGCGCTGTAGAACGGCTCGACGACCAGCGCCTGCTTGAACGCGGCTTCGGCCTCAGACCACGCGCCCTGGCTGCGCAATGCGCCCGCCAGCGCGACGCGTGCCCAGGCCGAGGCCGGGTTGAGCGCCACGGCGCGTTCCTCGTCACCCACGTACCCGATCTCTGATCTCTGATCTCGAATCTCTGTCCTGATCCCGGAGACCGACGCCAGGCCGATGTACGCGGGGATGAAGGTTCGATCGGACGCGAGCGCGGCGGCGAACTGTTCGGCCGCGGTGGGCCGGGGATCGCGCTGGCGGGCGGCCAGGTTGCCCAGGGCTACGTAAAGCTCCGGGCCAGGTGCGGCCTGCAAGCCCTGCGCCAGAACCGCGGCCGCCTCTGCGGGCTGTCCGCTGACGATCAGAGCGTCGGCCAACGCCAGGTAGCCGTCCTGAAAGCCGCCGGCCACACCGATGGCCTGGCGATAGGCGGCCAGGGCGCCTGGCAGGTCGCCTTGACCACGGCGCACGTTGCCGAGCAGAACCCAACCCCCACCGGAGAGGGGCGCGGCGTTGACCGCGGCCTGGGCTACGGCCAGGGCCTGTGTCCGATCACCGCGCTGGGTGAAGAGCAAGGCCAGGTTGGTCGCCGCGCCGGACGCAGTCGGATCGAGGGCCAGGGCAGCCTGGTAGGTGGCTTGCGCGGCCTGGAAATCGCCGCGACTGCGCTCCAGGTCGCCGCGCGCGCTGAGCAGGGCTGCGGAGGCGGGATTGGCCTGCAGACCAGCGGCCAGCAGGGCGATGGCGGCGTCCGCGTCGCCCTGGGAGGCAAGAAGCTGCGCCAGGGCGATGAAGGCGCCGACATAGGTTCGATCTGCGGCGATGGCGCGGCGGTAATGAGTCTGTGCGGCGCTGGTGTCGCCGGCGCGGGCATGGGCCGAGGCCAGGGCGGAAAGCGCCCAGGCGGAATAAGGCGCAGCGCGTACGGCCGACTGGTATTCGGCCAGGGCGCGGGCCGGCTCTCCTTGCCGGATGAAGACGCGTGCCAGGTTGACATGCGCGCCGACGTTGCGGCTGTTGATCTCGATGGCCCGCCTGTAGGAAACCACGGCCTGCGCAAGCTGGCCGGCTGCCTGCTGCATGTCACCCAGGGTCTGGAAAGCCTCATCCGCGCCGGGCGCGGCGACCGCGCTGGCGTCTACGCCCTGCTGCGCGGTGGTGAGCGCGTCGGCCAGGCGACCTTGATTCTGAAGGAAACGGGCCAGGGCAGCAAAGCCATCCGGCGCGTGCGGAGCCGCGACTACGGCCCGGCGATACCAATTTTCGGCTTCCTGCGTCGAGGCCAGGCTGACGGTGAGCGTCGAGGTGAGCGAAATGGCAGGCGCTGGATAGGCCGCGCCAGACGTCGGCGCGGCATCGGCGCCCTGCAAGGCCAGGTTGCCCAGGGCGATGTAGGCGCGGGCATCTTGCGGCGCGAGACGGATCACCTCCTGGAAATGCGCCCTGGCCTGCTCGGGTTGACCTTGCGTTTGGGCGAGTTGACCCCAGGCCAGCAGGGTGTCCACCGGGCTGACGAGGCGCGCCTGCTGGACGTTGACCGCGCGGCGGTACCAGGTCTCCGCCTCGGCGTAGCGACCCTGGCGATGGTAGACCACAGCCAGGCCGCTGTAGCCGTCTGGCTCGGTGGGGTCAATCGCCAGCGCACGCCGAAAGATGGCTTCGGCCTCAGTCAGGCGGCCGCGATCGCGCAGCAGGTTGCCCAACGGGGTCAGAAGATCGAGATCGTCCGGCGAGAGGCGCAGCGCGCTCTCATACGCCTGCACGGCCGGCTCGGTCAGGCCTTTGCTGCCCAGCAGCGGCGCCAATTGGTTGAAATAGGTGAGGGTGCCTGGCGGGACCGCGGCCCCGATCGCGCTGGCATAGGCCGCGGCGGCTGCGTCCGGCCGGTCGAGCAGCAGCGCCAGATCGCCCATCTCCTGAAACCACTCGCCGTGCGTGCTGTCGGCGGCGACCGCGCGGGTGTAGAGGGCCAGGGCATCCTCCGGTTTGGCCTGGGCCGCGGCGATGCGGGCCAGGTTGGCGAGGATGATCGGAGATTGGAGACCGGAGACCGGAGAAGGGGAGAAGGGGAGAAGGGGAGAAGGGGAGAGCGGGGAGAAGGGGAGACCGGAGAGCGGAGAAGGGGAGAAGGGGAGAAGGGGAGACCGGAGAGCGGAGAATTCTCGTCTTCCGAGTACCCGGTCTCTGATCTCTGATCTCGAATCTCTGTCCCCAGACCGGCGGCCTGAACGAGGGCGTCGCGCGCCGCGTCGAGGTCGGAGAGGGCGAACAGGGCTTGGCCGAGTCCGTACCAGGCGATGGCGGAGTTTTCTGCGGCCAGGGCGCGGTGGAAAGTGGCGGCGGCTTCGGGCCAGCGCTGCTCAGCGAGCAGGGTGTTGCCGGTGATGACGAGCGACGGCGCGGTGGGGGAGATGACGCGGTAAAGCTCGAAACCGTCGCCGGCAAAGAGGCGCGTGACCTGCAAGTCCGGGGCGGCGGGACTGCTGGCGGCCAGGGTGCGCAGTTGCCAGGCCAGTGTACGCCCGTCACGCAGCAGGATGAGGTCGGTATGATAGCGGGCCAGCGTGTCGAGCAGCGGCCCGTCCACGAAGCGGGCGCGGGTGAAGGCGTCCACATCCTGGGCGCGCTGAATGGCTTCGGCCTGACGTGCGGCCGGGAATTCTTCGCTCGTGGTGGTGTAACGGTGGGCGACGACGTAGCGGCGACTGACCGCAGCCGGGATGACCTGGTTGGTCGCATAGTCGCTGAGGATGACGGTATCATTGGGCAATTGCCGCAGCGCGGTCACGACCGAGGCCGGCAGGTTACGCGGCACGTCGAGCGTCGCCGCAAAGGTCTGCATGCGTCCCTGGATGGCCGGCAGGCTGAGGAGGGTCAGGAGGATGAGGAGGGCGGAGGGAAGGAGACGGGAGATTGGGGACCGGAGACGGGAGACCGGAGATTGGAGGCCAAAGAACAGCGCGCTGCCCAGGATGAGGGCGATGGGCAAGGGCCAGGTGAAGCGGTAGAGCATCCAGGGCGTCACCACGCGGCCGACGAGGGGCGCCAGCCAGGGGGTGAAGGCGATCAGCAGAAAGGGGACGGTGGTGGCCAGGATGAAGCGCGCCAGGGGGCTGCGGCGCACGCGCAGGAGAGCCAGCGGCGCGAGGAGCAGCGCCAGGAGGGTGCCGGCGTCCCAGAGCAGGTCGGGGTGGCTCATGTAGCTTTGCGGGCTGAAGATCAGGAGGCCCTGGCCGTTGATCTGGCTCCACAGACGGTAGAGCAAGAAGGGGTTGGGCGCGCCCGGCGGCGGGGTGACGATGGACGGCTGCGGGCCAGGCATCTGCAGGGCATCCTGCCAGACGAACGGCAGGACGAGTTCGGGCGCCTGTTGCAGCGGCAGGTTGGCAAACGACGCAGGGAAGAGATAGGCGGAACGGGTTTCTGCGACCTGTTGGCGCAGCAGGAAGGGGACGATCAACAGGGCCAGGACGATGGCGCCCACGCCGAGGCTGCGGCGCAGGCTGGCCCAACTGGGACGCACCAACCAGGTCAGGCCGGCCAGCGTGCTGGCAGCCACCGCAAAGAACGCGGTATCAATGGGGTGGATGATGAGGGGCAGGCTGCCGAGCGCGGCCAGGAGCAGGTCGCGCGGGGGGGAGAGATGATTCAACGCAAAGGCGCGAAGGCGCGAAGACGCAGAGGAGTTCAACGCAAAGGCGCGAAGGCGCGAAGGCGCAGAGACGGATTGGTCTCCGTCAACCTGCTTTAGCAGGTTTGGCGTATCAGACGCCGAATTCATTCGGCGGGTATCAGACGCCGAATTCATTCGGCGGTTCTGCAAGGCGCGGTGGACGAGGGCCAATGCCACGGGCAAGACCACGAACAGGAGCATGAACTTATCGGAGACGATGCGGCGGAAGAAGGCGTAGGCCAGGTTGCCGTGGCGGTGAAAGGGCGCGGCCAGGAAGAAGAGCACCTGGAAGCTGGTGAGAAACAGGGCCAGGTCCTGGCGCCGGGTCAGTTGTTTGACCAGGGTGTAGAGCGAGGCCAGGGCGCTCAGGACGAGAAGCGCAGGCAGATAACGGCCCAGGGTGTCGCCCAGGTCAGCGCCGCTGAGACGGGCCAGGAAGGCCGGAATGATGCCCCAGGGGTTGAGCGCGGCGCGCGGCGGCACGGGCAGGCCTGTGCCAAAGAGAGGATCGAGGCCGGTCAGCGGCTGATCGTCGAAAACGGGGCGCGTGAAGCCCAGGTAAGCGATCTGATCACCGTCCAAACCGCCGCGGCTGGCGATCAACGCCGCGGCGACGAGGGCCGCGAGGAGGAGGAGAGATTGGAGGCCGGAGACCGGAGAAGGGGAGAAGGGGAGAAGGGGAGAAGGGGAGAGGGGGAGAGGAGGAGAAGGGGAGAAGGGGAGATTGGAGGCTAAAAAGCGGCGAATTCTCGCCTTCCACGTACCCGATCTCTGATCTCCGATCTCAGATCCCTGACCTCTGGAAAGCATCACCAGAACGAGGGTCAGTCCGCTGAAGATCCATTGAAATGCGCTGAGGTTGAGATGAAGGGCCAGGGTGGCGCTGGCCGGGAGGATGAGAAGCGCCAGGCTGAAGGGAAAGGCCAGGCCCAGGCGTTCCAACGGATCAAGCGTTGAGTCAGGAAGCAGCCGGCGCGTCAACAGCCAGCCGGGGAAAAGCAAAACCAGCCCATAGGCCAAGCCAACGGCAACCGCGGGCGGCAGCCATGTGAGCATGTGCGCAAGGGTTGAGAGAAGCAGCAAAAGGGTCAGGATAGCGCTCACAGGCGGCGTTTAGCCTTCCTCTGCTTCCTGTCCGATCAGTGCCCGGCGCAGGGTGGTGGCCAACGCCTCGAAGTTGAAGGGCTTTTGCAGCCAGGCGGTCATGCCCAGGGTCAGCAGGGACTGCCCCTCGGCTTCGACGGGATAGCCGGTCATGGCAACCACTTTGATGCCCGGACGCACGGCCCGCACGGCCTGAAGCAGCTCAACCCCGCCCATCCTGGGCATGACCAGGTCGGTCAGCACGAGTGCGATCTGGGCCGGGTCGCGAGTGAAAATTTCCAGCGCGGCCTGGCCGTTGGCTGCTTCCAGGACGTTGTAGCCCAGGGCATCCAGGGTGTCGCTTATGACCTCGCGCGCAGTCGCTTCATCTTCGACGAGCAGGATGGTTTCATGGCCCCCGACCAGCGGCTCCTGCGCGGCGCTGTCAGCGGCCGGTGCGGCCAGCGTGACCACGAGCGGCAGGTAGATGACAAACGTGGCGCCCTGACCGGGCCGGCTTTCCACGGTGATGAAGCCATCGTGCTGGGCCACGATCCCGTAAGCCTGGGCCAATCCAAGCCCGGTTCCTTTTCCACGCTCTTTGGTGGTGAAAAACGGCTCGAAGATGTGCGGCAGAGCCGCGGCCGGAATGCCGGGGCCGGTGTCGCTGATCGCCAGGCGTAACCATGCGCCCGGGGTCAGTTCGGGCAACGGCGGCGGCGCGCCGGCCGCCACGTCCACGTGACTGAGCTTGAGACGCAGCACGCCGCCCTGGGGCATGGCGTCGCGTGCGTTGATGGCCAGGTTCATCAGGACCTGCTGCAAGCGTGTGGGATCGCCGTTGACGATGTACTCCGGGCCATCGTAGTTCAGCCTGATCTGGATGTTCTCCGGCAAGGTGCGTTCCCACAGGTTGACCAGTTCTTTCATGAACGGCAGCAGGTCCACCGCGCTGCGTTCCATGGCCGAGCGCCGGCTGAAGTCCAAAATCTGCTGGATGAGCCTGGACGCGTGGTTGGCCTGTTGGCTCATGGTAACGAGCCGCTGGCGGTCACGTTCGGCCAGGGGGGCACGCATCAGTATCTGTGAGTAGAGGGTGATGACGCTGATGATGTTCTTGAAATCGTGCGCAATGCCCGCGGCCAGTTGGCCGATGGCGGCCAGGTGTTCCTGCTGCTGCACGCGGCTGAGAACGGCGCGTTCCTGCGTGACGTCGCGCAGGATCAAGACCCAACCGTCAGCGCCGGGCGTGGCGTCGCCTGGCGCGCTGTGCAGCGGGCAGGCCATGACCTCGAAAACGTGATCGGCGTGGGTCAGTTCGTGGGCCAGTCCGCTGTCGGGCGTCTGCAGCAGGGCTTCGATGGACTGTCCGGCCAGGGCCAGCAAACGCTGCTCGGGCAGCCACGACGCCAGCAGCGCCAACGCCTTGTCCGCGCCGGGGTTGGACAACACCACGCGCAGGTTGGTGTCCAGCAGGAGGATACCATCGGGCACGGTGTTCATGATGGCCCGCACCCGCGCGGCGTAGGCTGCCAACTGATCGTTCAAGGTGACGCGCTGCAAGGCGCGGGCTACCATATCGGCAATGGCAACAAGGGTGCGCAGGTCGGCCGAGCCGATGGGTGCGGCGCGGCCAATGCTCAAGACGCCAACCGGCGCTTCGTCGGCGATGAGCGGCACGGATGCGACCCACTCTGGCTCTACCACCAGGTCGGGACAAGCCAGGCGGCTGTCGGTGCGCACATCGGGGCTGACGTAGGGCTGCCCGCTCGCCAGCACCTGCCCGCTGATGCCCGCGCCGGGCGCCAACTGCATCCCCGTGGCCGCGGCCCAGGTTCCGGCCGCCAGCTCCACCGTCAGACTCTTGGTGCCCGGGTCATAGATCGAAAGGGATGCGCCGCGGGCCTGGAAGAGCGCCGGGGCTTCGCCCACCACGATTTCGATCATCTCGGCGCGGGTGCGCGCACCTCGCAGCACGGTGCTCATGCTGGCAATGGCGGCCAACTCTCGTTCGCGCTGTTTGGCCTGGGTCACATCGCGGCCAATGCCGATGTAGGCGATGGGCCGACCTTGCTCGTCGCGCACCGTGGAGATGGACTGATAGGAATGCCACAGGTCGCCATTCTTGCGCCGATTGACGATCTCGCCGGTCCACGAGCCTTGCGCCAAAATGTCGCGCCACATGTTTTCGTAGAAGGATGGCGTGGAGTGCGGTGAGCGCAGCAGACTGGGTTTTTGCCCGATGGCTTCTGCGCGCGTGTAGCCGGTCAGGGTCTCGAAGGCCGGGTTGACATCCAGGACGATGGTGCGCAGGTCGGTGATGACCATGGCATCGGACGCGCTGACGAACATGTCGCGATAGAGCCGCACCTGCTGGAATAACGAGATGCGGCGCAGCGCGTTGCTGGCCAGGTTGGCAATGCCGCTCAGCAGGCGCAAGTCGTCCCCATTCAGTACGGTGGAGCGCCGGACGCCCACTTGCAGCGTGCCGATGATGCGTGCGCCGTCATACATGGGAATGCAGGCCACCTGCACCTGCGGGTCCAGGAAAGGCAGCAGCGGACAGCCGGGCTGACCGCTGCAAATGCCGCCGACGTGCAGGCTGCAGAACGACGGCATCTCCTCCAGGGCAAAGCGGTGACCGACCAGGGATTCGGCCTGGCCGCGGCCTTGCTTGACAACCAGGTCATCGGTCACGTCGCGCACCATGATGACAACGCTGTCCGCGCCCAGGGCCGTTTCGGCATGGCGAGCCAGGGTGGCGGTCATCTTATCGGTGGAGAGTTCCAACTGGAGAGCAGCCGACAAATCAACCAGCGCGGTCACTTCGTGCAACCGCTGCGCTTGGGCCGCCTCAGCCTGCTTGCGGCGCAGCACCTCGCCGAGCTGTGCAGCCACCGCGGCCACCAGTTCGATCTGACGGGCATTGCGCGGGCGCTCCTCTCTGGAGAACAGGGCGATCACGGTCATCACCTGGTCGTCGGCCAGCACAGGCACGGCCAGGGCCGTCTTCAGGCCCGCCCGTTCGGCCAGGGCGCGCCGCGCGAAGTTCTCATCCTGTGTGACATCGTGTTTCCAGACCGGGGCGGCCGATTGCCAGGCCACGCCGGGCAGTCCCAATCCCGGTGCAAAGGCAACATCCGCACTGGCTGTGGCAAACGCGGCCAGTGCGTCATCGTCAGAGTGCCAGACCGGACCGCGCACCAGCACAGTCTTGTCTTCAGCGAACAGCCAGGCTTCGCCAAGGCGCCAATCGCCCACCTCACAGATGCGCTGCAGCACCAGGCTGAGAGCGCTCTCCAGATCAGCCGCCCGGGCAATGTCCAGGGTAATGGTCTGCAGGAGACGCTGTTCGGCCTCGGCGCGTTTCTGTTCGGTGGTGTCCAGGACGACCGAGAGCATACAGGATTCACCGCCCCAGGTAATGAGTTGGAGGGAGACCAGGGCCTGGCGCAGTTCGCCGGTGCGGGCGCGAAAGGAAATTTCCAGATTGCGCAGCGTCCCGACCGCGGCCAACTGCTGCACGATGGCCGGGCGCTCGCCCAAGTTGGCCCAGATGTTGAGTTCGCTCGTGCGGCGGCCGATCACCTCGTCGCGGCGATAGCCGAACATCTCCAGGAAAGAGGTGTTCACCGCGATGACGCGGCCATCCGCCAGGGTGGTGATCCCCATTGCCACGGGGACGGTATCGAAAATGGTGATCAGGCGATCGTCGGTCTCGCCCGCACTTGCTGCAAAAAGAGTGGTCATCTTCAGCCTTGCCCGTCACGGTTAGAGCGGGATAGTAGCATAGGGGGGGAGAGAGCGCAAATGCCGAGCAGGCACAGGGCGGCGCCAACGGCCAGGGCCAACGGGGCGCTCCATACGCTGGCGCCGGCGCCGATGAGCAGGCCGCCCAAACGGCCGCTGCCGATGCTGAGCAGGGCGTAGAAGCTGAGGACGCGGCCGCGCAACTCGCCCGGCGTGTGCAACTGGAGCAGCGAATTGGTGAGCGATTGTGACACGACAAACGCGGCGCCGCCCACTGCCAGCAGCAGGGCCGAAAGGGCAAACGCTGACGAGAGGGCAAAGGCGATCTGACCCAGGCCGAAGACCAGGCTGGCGCCGATCAGCCAGGCCAGGCGCCGCGTCCCCTGGTAGCCAGCCGCCAGCAGGCCGCCGACGACCGCGCCTACGCCCACGGCCGCCATCAACAGGCCCAGGCCCGTCGCGTCCACGTGCAAAACGTCACGCGCAAACACCGGCACGACCACATACGGGGCAAACACCAGGCTGCACAGGCTGAGGATGCCGATCATGCGCAGGAGGTTCGGCTGGCCCCGCAGATAGGTAACACCGGCCAGGACACTCCCTCCCAGGCTGCCACGGCGGTCGAGCGTCGCGGGGAAGGGCAAGCGCAAGAAGATGAGCGTCACAATGACGATGCTGAAGCTGGCGGCGTTGATGCCAAAGCAGCCCGCTTCGCCCACGCGGGCGATGAGGATGCCGGCCAGCGCGGGGCCGATGACGCGGGCGGCGTTGAACGCGGCCGCGTTCAGCCCCACCGCGTTGGGCAGATCGGCCGGCCCGACCATTTCCAGCAGCAGCGACTGCCGGGCCGGCACGTCCAGCGCGCCCAGCGCGCCCAGGAAGAACTCCAGCACCATGATGTGCCAGACCTGGATCAGCCCCAGCGCAGTGAGCATGGTCAGGAGCAGGGCCTGCAGCAGCAGCCCGCTCTGCGTCAGGATGATCAGGCGCCGGCGGGGCATGCGGTCGGCCAGCGCGCCGCCCAGCAGGGTGAGGGGGATCACCGGCAGCAGCGGCAGGAACCAGGTGGCGCCCAGGGCCAGCGCGGAGCCGGTCAGCCGATAAACCAGCCAGCTCTGCGCGGTGGTCTGCATCCACGCGCCGCTCTGCGAGAGCATCTGCGCCGCCCAGTAGCGCCGGAACTCCCGATTGTGCAGGGCGCTGAAGAGATGAGTCACGAACACCTATCCTGATTTCTTTTCGTGTCAATTCGTGCAATTCGTGACAGAGGAATCTGGTTTTTTTTGCCACGAATGACACGAATTTTCACGAATTTCTTTTCGTGTCAATTCGTGCAATTCGTGGCAGAACAATTCATCGTCGTCGTCTGGTCTCTGGTCTCTGGTCTCCGACTAATCGCGCCATGTCGTTGTTCATTATCACGCGGAACGCCCGATAAGTCAACCAGAAGGCCGCTGTATCAGCCATCCTACCCCAGGTACCCCAACCCGGTGAGGCGGGAGGCCACTTCGGCGTCGTAGCCCGCGTCGGCGCTGTGGTCCGGGCCGGCCGCGGCGGTCAGGCTGGGCTGATAGCGCAGCGGCCGCTGCGCCAGCGTGGAGCCAGGTTCGAACGCATCGCCAAGCACGCGGCCGTCGAGATCATCGGGCAGGGGGACATCCGCCAGGTGCAGGATGGTCGGCGCCAGGTCAACGATGCGCGCGCCGCTGATTTCAGCCTGCTGGCGGATGCCAGGGCCGTGCAGGATGCACATGCCAAAACGGCGGTTATTGCCCTTCCACTGCCAGTGCGCCTGGAACGGATCGGGCTGCGCCAGGCCGGCCCGGTTGTGGTATTCGTCCGCGTTGAGGGCCAGCAGATCAGGCCCGTCCGCGGCATAGGGGCCGTGAAACGCCTCGTCGCGGCGGTAAACCTTGACGAAGACGCGGGCGCCGGTCTCCGGATCACGTATGGCCTCGATGGCCTGGATCAGTTCAGCGCACAGGGCCTGGTAGGCCGCTTCGGTCGGCACCAGGTCGCGGTTAATGCGGTTAATGTAGATTGGCCCCTGGGCCAGGGCAAAGGCGCGGGTGCGCGTCCAGTCCACGCGCTGCACCACGGCCTGATTGCCAAACTCGCCAAAGACGCCGGTGCTGCTGGGCAACAGATACGCGATGCGGCGCATCAGCTCGAACGGAAAGAGGCGCTTGAGGTGCAGCACATCGAGCAGGCGGCTGATGGTGGTGCGGTTGAGGCCCAGCCGGAAGAGCAGATCGGCCGGCCGCGTGCGGGTGAAGAGGTAGCCCTGCTGTTTCAGCCAGGCGTTGAGGAAGAAGACTTTGGCGACTTTGGCCGTGCCGTGATCGGACATGACCAGGGTGTAGTCGAACTGCGGCGCCAACTCGCCCAGCCATTTGTCCACGATCTGCCAGGCCCACAGGGTCGGCGCCTCGTCGAAGAAGAAGTGCTGCAGGCGATTCAGATCGAACGTGGTGATGTGCAGGAAATCCACGGGGTCCTTGCGGTGCAGATACGCGCCCGCGGCGAAGGTCTTGTCAATGACAGCCAGTGCCTCCTGCACCACCGGGCTGTCCTGGGTGGCGTCGAAGAAATCGCCCTTGATGTTCAGTTCGTAGTCCAGCGCCTGCTCCAGCTCGGCCGCCAACTCCGGCGGGGAGGTGTAGCCGGTCTGGCTGACATCCGGCCCGCCGCAGACCATGAAGCCGTTCAGCGCTTTGGGCGGATAGGTGCGCGGCACGCCGATGACGCCGGTGCGCAGGCCGGCCTGGTTCAGATAATCCCACACCTCCGCGCTCTTGAAGCTGAGCGAGGTGGGGGTGATGACCTCACGCGTGCGCGGGTCGAGCTGCTGCCACCAGAAGACGCCCAGCTTGCCGGCGTATTTGCCCGCGGCGTAGCATTTCCAGGCCGGCGAGGTGACAGGCGGCAGGCTGCTCTCCAGTTCCCCGGCCGTCCCCTGCGCCACGAGCCGCGCCAGGTTGGGCAGTTTGCCGTCGGCCAGCCAACCGCTGATAAAATTGAACGAGCCTCCGTCGAGGCCAAAAACAAGAATGCGTGGTTTGGACATAGGTTTCTCCTCAGAGATCAGGGATCAGAGATCGGAGATCGGAGATCGGGTATCGGGTGCGTGGAAGACGAGAATTCGCCGCTTCCCCTTCTCCGCTTCTCCCCTTCTCCCCCTCTCCTCACTTTGTACTCTGCACTTTGCCCTTTGCACTTCTGCCCTTCCCCCCTTCTCCCCTTCTCCCCTTCTCTGGTCTCCAATCTCCATCCTCACTAGCGCAAGATCGCTCTCCCGCATGTACGGATGGGTGGGGAGGGTGAGCAGGCGTTGGGCGATTTCGGTCGCGCCAGGGAAATCATCGCCCAGGTTGACGGCGGTTGGCCCCGACAACGCAGCGGGGAATGGGCGCCGGAGGATTTCCGCCAGGGTGTGGCCGTACAGGCGGCCGGCGCCGATGCCAGCACGGCGCAGGCGGGCGATCAGATCAGCGCGCTGCGCCGGGCTGCGGGCCAGCAGCGGCAGGCGCAGGTAGATGGGCTGGCTGCCGGCCGCGGCCGCGATGGGGGTCAGGCCGGCCTGCGCGGGCAGGTCTGCCAGCAGGCGCTGCGCGTTGGCCTGCCGTTGCGCGTTCCAGCCGGCCAGTTGCGGCAGCAGGCGTTGGCCCAGTGCGGCCGCGGGCGCGTTGAGCGGTTGGCGGGCAAACTGCCAGGTGCGCGGATCATCGCCGGCCGCATCGAGGCCCAGCCGCGCCACCCACCACCAGCCCCTCGGGTGAAACGCGGCCGCCAGCGCCGCGATTCTGGCCCAGGCCAGGAGTTGTGACGCCAGGCGCGGCCGCGGCCAGGCGGCGAAAATTTCCGCGGCGGCCGCGGCCAGGCTGGCGTCGTTGAAAAGCGCCGCGCCCCCGCCCCCCGCGCTCAGCGGCTTGCCCGGCCCGAAGCTGAACAGCCCGGCGTCGCCCTGCGCACCCGTACAGGTCGCTGGCTCAGGGCCGCGTGCGCCGAAGGCCTGCGCGGCGTCGTCCACGAAGAAGGCGCCGGCGGCGTGGGCGCGGGCGCGCACGCCGTCCAACGGCCGCGGCAGGCCCAACGGGTGTACGCTGACCACGGCCAATGTCTGCGGCCCGATCGCGCGCTCCAGCGCGGCGCGGTCGTAGTCCAACGTCAGCGGGTCCATGTCCACCAGGCGCACGCGCAGCCCCGCGGCGTGCGCGGCATAGGCCAGGACCGGGCAGGTGTATGCGGGCAGCACCACCTCCCGGCGGTCAGGGCGCAGACGCTTGCCTGCTTCCAGGATCAGGAAAAAGGCCGCGCGGCCGCTGGCCGTCAGATGAACGGATGGACAGCCGGTCAGCGCGGCCAGATCGCGGGCAAACGCAGCCTCAGCGCCGCCGCGCGCCGCCGCGGCCAGGCTGGCAGCTAGGTCAGCAGCCGTATGCGGTGTGGCGCTCGGCGGCAGAAAGCGCCCCCGCGCCCAGGGCAAAACAGGATTCGTAATAACAATTCCTCCGAAAGGCATCATCCGTGTCAATCCGTGTACCCGTTCCCTTCCCCCTACCCGAACGGAATGCGACGGCGCACGATGGCGCTGAGGGCTTCCGCCACGGCCGGGGGCAGGCGCTGCCACAGGCGCTGGGCCAGGCTCAGGCTGCCCGCGGGCCGCGCCTGCGCAATCAGCCCGGGCAGCGTGCGCTGACGATGCAGCCAGACGTGCTGATAGAGCGGCTGCTGCTGCCCGAAGCGCCGCTTGAACGCGGCATGGCCGGAATCGGTCGCGCTGCGCCCAAAATCCACTGCGGCCCAGCCCAGCCCGGCGAAGTGCGCCATGATCTCCCAGTACATCAGATAGGTGGCATGTTGGCGCAGGAACGGCGGCCGGATCGCGCCCCAGGTACACCAAACCGTCTGCCCCAGCAGGAACTGGCAGCCGCCGCCCACCAATTCGTCGTTGTGACGCATGACCAGCAGCGTGAAGCGTTCCGGGAAGTGGGCCTGCGCCCGGTGGAAGAAGCGCCGGCTGTGTACGGGCGTCCCCTTGCGCTGCGCCGTCTCCGCGAAGGCCGGATACCAGGCGTCCAGTTGATCGGCGTCCCAGCTCAGCTCGAAACCGGCCCGCTGCCCGCGGCGCAGCAGGTTGCGCAGATCGTGCGAAAAGCCCTGCCACAGCGCGTCCGCGCCCGCGTGCAGGCTTTGGCGCACGGTGACATGACGCGCCACCGTGTGCCAGCCGTCCGCGCCGGGCGCCGATTCGCCGGCCCAGGGCAGCGGATCAGGACTGTCGCGCAGCACCAGGTAGGCCGCGTCCAGGCGGCGCGTGAGCGCGGTCGCGGCCTCGATCAGCGCGGCGGCCGCGGACGGGCTGGCCGCGCACCACCCGCCTGGCAGCGAAGTGACATGCACCCTGGCCGGCCAGGCATGGACGGCGCACAACGGCAGCACGCCCACAACGGCGCCCGCGTCCTGCGCGACCAGGGCAAAGAGGCGCAGACCGTAGACCTCACGGTAGATGTTTTGCCACGCGGCCAGGTGAAAATAACTGGCCTGCGGCGCGGCGAGGACGAATTCATCCCAGGCCGCGGCGTCCTGTCCCTCATGCACCTCGATCATGCCAGGCTCCAGAGCGGCAGACGCTCAGCCAGCGCCAGATGATCGGCCAGCGGCCCCCAGGGGGAGTCAGTCAGCAGGCGGCGCCAGGTTGACCAGAGCCTGGCCCGGCCGGCGCGGTGGGTGATGCGCTCACGTGCGGTCAGACGGGTTGGCGCAGGCTGGTTGGTGTCGAACTCCCACGGATGCACATAGGCCACGATGGCGCCCTGCGCCTGGGCGCGGCGCACCAGCGCCCGAATGACCGGATAGGGCAGCACGCGCCAGGCAAAGCCGCCGCAGGGCAGACGCCAGCGCCCCACCCCCAGGGTCGTCACCGGAAATTCGGTCAGCGCGCCGGCCCCGCCAGGTTGCAGGCGCACCGGCCGCAGGGGCGCCTGCGCAAAGCCGTACAGCGGGTTGCGCGTGCGGATCAGGCTCGAATCGTAGACGAACCCTTCGTCCGCCAGCACGTCGAGCGCCCACAGGCACGAGCCGTTGATCGAAAAGTAGGGCGCGCGGTGGCCCAGGATGGGAACATCCCCGGCCGCGCGGCGGATGGCGTGTACGGTGCGGCGCAGCTCAGCCCGGAACTGGGCCGGGGTCAGTTCATGCACGAAACGGTGATCGTAGCCATGCACGGCCAGTTCATGGCCGGCGGCCGCGATGCGGGCGATCAGCGCCGGTTCGGCCGCGGCCAGCGCGCCAACCACGAAAAAGGTGGCGCGCACCCCGTGGCCGGCGAGCAGTTCGAGCAGGCGGTCGGTCAACCCGGCCGCGCGGGCCGGCCATTCCGGCCAGCGCGCCACCTGGCGATTGGTGCTGGTCAGGCCCTGGAACCATTCTTCCAGGTCAATGGTCAGCGCGTGGCTGGGCGGATTTTGGTTCGGCGCCACCGATGATCCGTTCAACCGACGTACCCCAACCCGCGCAGGCGCTCGCTGATCGCGGCTTCGTCCTCGGCGGAGAGGGTGAAGGCGCCGGTTGTGCTGACCGGCGCGGGCGTGTCAACCACCTGCGGCGTCTGTGCAGCTAACGGGCCGCGCAGCGCCTGGATGAGAACGCGGCCATCCATGGCGGCCGGAATCGGCTGACCCAGCAGGTGCAGCACGGTCGGCGCCAGGTCCGCCAGGGTCGCGCCGCTGATCTCGACGCCTGGCTGCACCGGCTCGCCCAGCGCCGCGAAGATGCCGTTCATGCGGTGCGTGCCGGAGATGCCGCGGCGCATGGCCTCGATCACCCGGTGCGAGCCAAACTCATATTCGCCAAAGCCAAAATACTCCAGGCGTTTGGGCAGGAAGACAATGTCGGGCGCGTCCTCCAGGTACGGCCCGCGGTACAGTTCTTCACGCGGGTAAATTTCATCCACCACCGCCTCGCCCGTGGCCGGATCGGTCAACAGGCGCAGGCGGGCCATGATCTCTTCGCGCACCTGCTCGTACTCCCGCCCAGGCGCCACGCAACCTTGCGGCTCGCGCCCGGTCACATTGAGCCGAATCTGGCCGATGTTGCCGAGCGAGTAGGCGCGGGTCGCGGGCCAGTCCACATCATCGAACGAAAGAAAGAGGGTGCGCAGCAGACCCTGACCCTGCCCGCGCACCACCTCACGCTTGAGGCTGCCCAGTCCCAGGCGCATGAGCAGGTCATAGACGGCCATCGGGCTGAAGCCGGCCCGGAACGCAGCGTATTTGAGCCGGGCGCGCCAGGCGGGCTTGATCGCCAGAAAGCCCTGCTCACGCAGCCAGTTGTTGACATGGATGAACTTGTGGAACGGGCCGAAGCCGTGATCGGACATCAGCATGAGCACGGTGTCCGGCGGCAGGCTCGCGATTTGGGTCGCCAGCCAGCGGTCGAGGAACTGGTAGAAGGTCAAGATGGCGTCGCCGTATTTAGCCGCTTTGGTCGGATCGTGCAGCGGATGCGCGGGGCTCATGAACTTCCACATGGCGTGCTGCACGGTGTCGGTGCCGTTGAAGACGACCATGAAGAAATCCCAGGCCTCGCGGCCGCGCAGATTCTCCACCAGCTTGATGCGCGTCTCGGTGGTCTGGTACAGGCGGGCCAGGAAGGCATCCACGCCTGCGTCGGAATAGGCCTGCCCCGGGTCGGGGTAGAGGATGTAGTTGCCGGTGATGCGCTCGATCTCCTGCGCCAGTTCCGGCGGGTGCGTGAAGGTGACCTGCTTCGACGGCGTGGGCAGGCCGGAGATCAACAGGCCGTTGACCGGCTCCGGCGGAAAGGTCATCGGCACGTTGACCACGGCCACGCGGCGGCCGGCCGCGCTCAGCAGGCTCCACAGGCTGGGCAGGCGCCGGTTGGCCGCGGTGGCCGGAACGAAGTTGTAGGTGCCAGGCTCGCGGTAGACCCAATCGTAAATGCTGTGGCGAGCCGGGTTGGCGCCGGTGGCGAACGTGGTCCAGGCCGGGCCGGTCATGGGCGGCACGGTGCTGCGCAGTTGGCCCCAGGCCCCGCGCGCCAAAACCTGGGCCATCGCGGGCAGCTTGCCCTGCGCCACCCAGGGCAGGATCAAGTCGAACGTGGCCCCATCGAGGCCGATCACGAAACAACGGTAGGTCATAGAAATGGATTCAAATCCTCAATCAGATTCATCAGCAGCGCTGGTTGAGCCTTCGGCCTGACCCGCCTGTTGCAGTTGCTGCACCTCCCAGGCGAGCAGCGCCACGTCCTGCGCCAGTTCCTTGTTCTGCGCCTGCAAACGCGAGATGGTGATGCCCTGGAAGAGCAGAATCAGCACCGCGAACAGCATACCGACGCCGAACAGGATGGACGGCGCGTAGACCACGCCGATCAGATCGGCCACGAAGCGCAGCGCCCCCTCGAAAATCGAAAAGAGCAGCAGCGCCACGCCGGTCAGCAGCCAGAGCAGCGCATGATCTTCACGCAGTCGCCCGCGGCGCACCAGTTCCAGGATCAGGCCGAGCCAGCCCAGGCTCACGGCAATGGCAATCAGTTTCAGAATCGGTTGTGGCATGAAACCATCCATGGGAAGTGCAAAGTACAAAGTACAAAGTGCAAAACATCGTCCACTCTCGATTTGCGATTTGCGATTGCCGATTTGCGATTGCCGCTCTCGCACACGAATCTCCGCTCTCCGCTCTCGCACACGAATCTCCGCTCTCCGTTCTGCACTCTCTGCGTTTTCGGAGAAAACGCATTGCATTTTGCACTTTCCGCTCTCCGCTCTCCGCTCTCGCACACGAATCTCCGCTCTCCGCTCTGCACTTTGCACTCTGCACTTTGCACTTTGCACTCTGCACTCTGCACTTGCACTTGCACCCCCGCACTCGCACCGCACCTGCACCGCACTTACGCCGGCAGGGTGGGGATTTTTTTGACGGCGGTGATGAGCACGGCGAGCAGCACTTTGACCATGTAGTACGCGCCGCGCCAGTGGTTGATGGAGGAGACGCCCCCGCGCCGCGGAGCCATCACCGCCGGCAGTTCGATGGCGGTCAGCCCGGCGCGGTGCAGCAGGATGCGCGCCTCGATCTCCGGGTAGTCCTGCGGATACGCGCGCGCCAGGAACTCGATGGCGCGGCGGTTGACCGCCTGCAAGCCGGAGGTGGGGTCGGTGACGCGGCGCCGCGTCAGCAGGGAGACCAGGCCGGCGAACAGGCGGATGCCCAGGCGCCGGGCCAGCGGCACGCGGTAGGAGACCGGGCCACCGTGAAAGCGTGAACCGATCGCCACATCAGCCTGGCCGGTCAGAATGGCTTGCAGCAGACGGCGCAGATCGGCCGGATCGTGCTGCCCGTCTCCGTCCATACGGCCGGCAAAGGCATAGCCGCGGCGGCAGGCGAACTTGAAACCGGCCTGCACCGCGCCGCCAATGCCCAGGTTGTAGGGCAAGCGCAGCACCAGGGCGCCGGCCGCCCGCGCCACGTCCGCCGTGTCATCGGTCGAGCCATCGTCAATCACCAGCACAGCGGCCGCGGACAAAGGCCAGCCCTCAGCGCCGCCCAGAGCAGCCCGAATCCCCCGCACCACCTGCGCGATGTTTGCCTCCTCATTGAACGCCGGTACGATCACCAGAAGCGAATTATTTGCCACTACCCACCTCCCCTAACCGCCGCGCCGCCCACGGGTTGTCGGGAAAGCGCCGCGCCTGTGTACGCCAGGTCTCGATGGCGGCCTCGCGCTGACCCGCGGCCAGCAGCGCTTCGCCCAGCCACAGGCCGGTGAACGGCAGGGTGGGGTCGAGACGCCGGGAGATTTGCAGGGCGGTGACGGCGGCGGCTGGGTCGGCCTGCGCCAGGGCCACACGGCCCGTGTAGTAGTAATCAATGGCTGTTGGCGGTCGGGTCGCCAGGGCCGAGCCGGCCTGCCACTGCGTCACCGCGGCCGGCTGCTCGCCCTGCGCCCACAGCGCCTCGCCCCACAGGTAAAAGGCTTCGGGACGGGTGGGTTCCAGCGCAGCCGCCTGTCTCGCCAATTTCAGCGCGTCGCCGGTCGCGCCCTGGCTCAACGCGGCCTCGGCCTGGCGGCGCAGACTCATGTAGGCCGGCCAACCGGCTGCGCGGAAGTGCGCCAGCGCCTGCTCATCCTGCCCCAGGCGAGCGAGCGTGCGGGCCAGTTCCAGGTGAGTCAGGCTGTCGCCGGGCAGATGGTCCAGCGACTGCTGCAGGGAGGTTTGCGCGTCCGCTGGCTGCGCCTGCGCCAACTGCACACGGCCCAGACCGCGCCAGGCCGCGCCGGAGACGGGCAGGCGCCGGACGGCCGTTTGCAGCACGGCCGCCGCCCGCTGGAGGTCCGCCCCTCGCCAGGCGGTCAGGCCCTGGTTCAGCGCCAGCCATCCCGGCAGGTGCATGCCCACGCGCCAGGCGATCAGCAGGGCGCAGAGCAGCAGCGCCAGGCGGCGTCGCGTCATCTGCCAGCGCAACATCCCCATGATTCGTACACCCTGCCTGCTCGAGCGGATGGATCGGGGGCGGTCGTCATTCTAGCACAGGCAAGAGGCTCGGACAAATGAACCGCAGCTATGACAAATGACCTGGTGTGTGTTATACTGCGCCCGCTGAACCAATTTTCGCCGCCGGATCAACTCGAGGTGGGGATGGAATTCGTTGCCGATCTACACATTCACTCTCACTTCTCCCGCGCCACCAGCAGGGACCTGACGTTCGAACATCTCGCGCGCTGGGCGCAGCTCAAGGGCGTCACCGTCGTGGGCAGCGGCGACATTGCCCACCCCGGTTGGCTGCAGGAGATGCGCGACCGGCTTGAACCGGCCGAAGATGGGCTTTTTCGCCTGAAGGACGATCTGGCTGCCGCTGTCCAACAGACGGTGCCGCCGGCCTGTCAGGCCCCGGTGCGCTTCCTGCTGGCCGGCGAAATCAGCAACATCTACAAGCGCCACGGTCAAACGCGCAAAGTTCACAACGTCGTCTGCGCGCCCGATTTCGACACCGTGGCGAAAATCCAGGCTGCGCTGGAAAGAATCGGCAACATTCGTTCAGACGGCCGCCCCATCCTGGGCCTGGACTCGCACGATCTGCTGGAGATCATCCTGACCATCAGCCCGCAGTGCCATCTCATCCCGGCCCACATCTGGACGCCCTGGTTCGCCATGCTCGGCTCCAAGTCCGGCTTCGACTCGGTGGAGGAATGCTTTGGCGACCTGACGCCCGCCATCTTCGCGCTCGAAACCGGGCTTTCCTCCGACCCGCCCATGAACTGGCGCATCTCCAACCTCGATCGCTACACCCTGGTTTCCAACTCTGATGCCCATTCGCCGCCAAAGCTGGCGCGCGAGGCCACCCTGTTCGACACCGAGCTTTCCTACCCCGCCATCTTCCGCGCCCTGCAGAGCGGCGACCCGGCCGTGTTCAAGGGCACGGTGGAGTTTTTCCCCGAAGAAGGCAAATATCACCTCGACGGCCAGTCTACCGCCTGCTGGTGGCAGACAGGGATGCCGCAGACCCCGATGCGTGACGCCTGACCACGCAGCCAGGCCGGTCGGATAGTAGCGCCTTTTTCAGCGCAGGCGCCATCCGATCCACGGTAGAAAGGCGCGTTGCGATCCATACCAACGCAGGACAAGCAACCCACCCTGTTCGTCGGCTACAACGACAACGTCTGCCACTACAGCGATATCCCAGGCAAAACCGAGCGTATCGTAAGCATCCATCTCTACGGGGTGCAGCGGATTGGACACGTCCAGGATGCATACACCGGCGGTTCCATTGGCTAAAAAGACGTAGGAACCGACCGGGGCCACAGCCCATACCTCTCCTGACGTGTGATACGTGGATAGCGCCAGGGGGTGCGCGGGATCAGACACGTCTATGATGTAAAGGCCATCCTCACGGCCCGCGACAAAGGCCAGGTGGCCTGCAATATGTACGTCTACCGCCACACCAGGCGTGGTCAGAGCACCAATTTCACGTGGTTCGTCGGGTTTGGAGACGTCAAGGATACGCAAACCGGCGACGCCGTCGGCGATATAGGCAAGCGTGCCGTCAAGGGCCACGTCGTACGCGCCACCGGGTGTTGCAAAAATACTCGTCAGCACGGGGTAAGCCGGATCGGCCACGTTGATCGTGTAGAGCGCGCCGTAGGTACGATCAGTCACGTAAACATAATCACCGACTGCGGCTACGGCGCGTGCGTAGGGGAGCGGATAGACGCCGGCTGCCACAGGGTGTGCCGGATCGGTGGTGTCCACGATGCGCAGGCCTGCGTCACCGGCTGCTACATAGGCGTGGTGTCCGACCAGCGTCACACGCCAGGCGCTGCTCGGGATATCGTGGGCGGTGAGTTGAACAGGTTGAGTCGGTTGAGAGATGGCGATGACGTGCAGACCGCCGTCGCGGTCGGTGACGTAGGCGTAGGTGCCGTCTACTCGTCGTTCGAGCGCCACACCATAGGCGTTGCCGGGCAGGTCGAACCAGCCTATGCGATGGGGCTGCTGCGGGTCGAAGCCGCTAACGATCTGCAAGCCGCGACTGCCGCTCGCGATATAGGCCAAAGGGATCTCTTGGCCGAGCGGCGGCGGACCGGCAGCAACGTTCAAGGACTCACCACGTGTGTCGTACCGCCTGCTTACAAAAGGGTTCCTGGGATCGGCCACGTTGATGATACGGAAGTCGCCGGGGTCGCCGTAGGCGAAAAGATAATGGCCCGTCGCCACGAGTCTCGCCACTAAGTGTTCTGTGGTCAACGTATACCAGATCTCGCGCGGCCGCTCTGGATTGGTTACGTCCAAGATAAAGACTTTGCTTATAGTGCCCACATAAGCATAGCCGTTTGCGACTGCGATGCCGCCCGCCCGGAGACCGTCAGCGAATCCACTATATGTCGCCGCGCGCACGGGGTGGTTCGGGTCGGTCACGTCAACAATGTAGAGGTAGTGAAGCCTATCGGTCACATACGCGTATGTTCGACCGGGCACTGTCGTGGCATCTACCGCCACACGCCAGGCAACGCCTGGCGTGTCGAAGGCGCTGGCCGTCACAGGATGGATTGGGTCGGTCACATCAATAATGTATAGTCCCTGCATGCCGGCTGCCGTGTAAGCATAGATACGCCCCGTCGTGACAACACGCGCCACGACGATGTCTTCAGCTACAGCAGGCAAACGGAAGGAACCCACTGGCATAGGATAGGTCGGATTGTTCAGTGCAAGAACATGAAGATCAGTACCACTGAGTGCGTAAAGGTGGGTGGGCGCCAATCCTTCCGTAGTTGACGCTAACGCCAAACCGGTCACCGCACCAGACAAGGGGTCCGAACGGCCAAGGATCCACGGCGTTGCAGGGTGCGAGATGTCCAGTACCACGACGCGTAGTCCCAGGCCGAGGTAAGCACGGGGACCATGTACGGCCACCGCAACCACATCGCCAGTCAGTTGGCCGGCTAACACCAGTGACTGTGGCTGCGACTGTGGTGGTTCATCACGGTGGAATGTGACGCCGTTTGCGACTGGAATGGCAGGATTCAAGAATAGAACGACGAGCAGAATCATGCAACACTTCAACATGAGCAATGTCCCTAAGGGCTGTCTAAGTCATGGCAATCCAACTAACTCCTGATTTCTACGGCGGCAGCAGGCAACGCCACGTCAAACCACCATCATCCGAGCGATAAAAACGATCGAACTCACGCGAGAGAAACAAACTCAAAGGACGAGGGTGTACACCGATTGTGCCGGCCAGCGGCAGGTAAAGATAGTTCTGACTGGCAGGCCCAGGAGTTGGCACCGAAATCGGTGCTCGTCGGTTAGTGGGCTGTTCCGTGAATGAGCGCAGTTGCCGTCGCACGTCAAGGGTTGGTTGATGTACGTCCACAATGGCATACCAATTAGTTCCATCATCGTAAGAAACGAGCAACGCATTCTCGATTGATAGAAAAAGAGTGAGATCGTTCACGTAATCCGGCGAGATGTCGAGATCCCGGATTCCAAAACCACCTTCGATGCGGGCAATTGGTTGCCAGTTCAAGCCGACATCCTGACTTCTAAAGAGTGTATGGGATTCAGCAACAAATAACGTGTGGTCAGAAGCAAACCCTGGCGAGAAAACAAGTTCGACCGTCTCCCCATTCAGGCCAGCATCTCGGCGCTGCCAAGTGATGCCGCCATCTGAAGAGGCAATCAGGGCGTAGGGGCCAGGTTCATACCAGCCACCAGGACGCGCGAACACAACCTGATCATCGCGGAAGGCTGGAGATGGGTGAACCTCCAAGACGCTACCCTCTTCCCACATCACCTGCCAAGTAAGGCCGCCATCATCACTGCGCACGACACCCTTGCCCAATCGTTGCGGGTCATTGAATCTGGCAGCGAAGATCGTGTCCGGCTGATTCGTGGCGTAAGGGCCGATGCAGTCGCTAGGGTACGAGTGCCCGTGGTAAGTATCACAAGCTGAGCGATCTTCCCACGTATCACCACTATCAGTGCTACGTACCACGCCCGACCAGGCGATCCCGCCGTTGTCAAAGCTATACGACAGATATACTGTCAGGCCAGATCTGTTCATCAGTGGCACAAACGCAGGTGTGTCAAAACCACCAGGCCCGAGAGACTGGAACACGGCTTGCCAACTAGATCCATCGTTCGTGCTGCGCCATAGTTTGGATTCATACGATCCCGAAATAGGATGAAAATAGACGGTGCGGTCTTGCTCGAAGAACGGCGAAGGAACAATGCTGTGTGCGTACTCAGACTCTGGACAAGTGGGTAGCGCAGAACTGCCGGCCTGCGCCTGCGTAACCAGAACGCAGGAACTCACTATGGCGGCTGACAACAGCAAGAGTAGCCTATTTCGACGTTGCCTAACGCGCGAAGACCCCATGTATCGTCGTTTCATGGTGTTGGAGTAGAGGTGGGAGGATGCATGGGGTCATAAGAGGCCCATTCAAGACCCAGACCCGTCAGGCGATATGGCGGGGTACCGGCTGCCTCGGGATACATAAGAATTGTGTTGGCGTTTCCATAGGAAACGCTAAACCAGGCCACCTCCCGGTAGCCAGGGTTATCTCTCGATCCTAACCAGGCCGTCATGGGACGCATGAGACCGTCGCGCACCTCTCCTGCTGACGGAGTTGGAGTGTTTTCGCCGGTGGCTCCGCCAAGATAGCCATACTCTGTGATCCACAGTGGTTTGCCGCGAGTCTCGGGTTCTTGTTCGTGTACTAGCAGCCAGTAATCTTTCAATTTACCCTTCACGCAACTGTTGAAGATGTCGCCAATGTCACCCTGATTTCTTGAACAGTTGGTGCTACTGATAAATGGATATGCATGAAGATGCACTCCATCTAAAGTCAGGTATTTATACTCGGGCAGTAGCTTTAATTGATGAATGCGAGCCATAAACGCATCCCACCACTCCCTGATATCACTGCGGGTGTGAAACTGTCCACAACAAAAGACCCTGGCGGTCGAGTCGGCTTCTTTGATGGCGGTGTAAACCTCAGCGTAGCGCTCGGCAGTGATTCGGGCAATGGTTGCAGTTAGCTCTCCCTGACTAGGAGCGGGCGTAACAGATGGGCCCCAAGCGCAAGGCGTGCCGCTATTCGCCTGCCTGCACATGGTGTAAGCACACTGGAGATAACCATAGTAAGGTGTGGAGGTGGGACCAGATGTCGGTGTTGTGCTAGGAGGTGGAATTGCTGTCATCAGCACCGCAGGATGATCCGGTTCATTGAAAATGAGCCAGATCCGGCCAGTGTTCGCCTGTACACGCTGGCGCAGGAGGTCCAGGTTGTCACTTGCGTCCCGGCACCACATCATCGGAACAAAAAGAGGATCGTTGAACTGGCCGTTTTGATTGGCCGGCCACGACTCGTAGTCCCAATCATACCACCAACTCAGGTTGAGATTTGCCACCAGGGAGTTCTGCTGCCAGTCGTCACCTGCTCCCTTCCAGCCAGCGTAGCGCATGTGTGGCATGTAGACCATGCTGGCAACTTCAGGTTGCGCAACCAGTAACTTGAAAGCAGGCGGCGGCGTCTCTGTGTATTCTGGTGTACGGGTGATAATGGGGGTAGTGCGCGGTGTTGGTGTGATAGATGAAAACGACCTTGGATCGGGCGGGCCATGTCGTCGAGCGCCAAGAATTCGGGCCATTTCCGGGTCGGCAACAGGTGCAATCGGCTGTGGTGGAGGCTGAATGGGTGAATTGAACAATAGAATGGTTAGCGCGGGGGAGTTGGTTGCGTCTGTCGGTAGCGTTGACAGGACGAAAGCGACAACGCCAGCGATCAGCGTCAGAATGACGAGGAAGTACCCCCCTCCACTCGGTTGACCAGTGCTCATTGTTGACTTCCTCCCAAGAGCACACACGCATGGGCAATTCATTAGTTTCATAATAACACCGTTGGAAAAGAGTGTCAAGGTAAGTACAGCAATTCCGAATTCCTGATGAATGAATTCACGGGCTGACAAATGACCTGGTGTGTGTTATACTGCGCCCGCTGAACCAATTTTCGCCGCCGGATCAACTCGAGGTGGGGATGGAATTCCACCCCGATCTACACATTCACTCTCACTTCTCCCGCGCCACCAGCAGGGACCTGACGTTCGAACATCTCGCGCGCTGGGCGCAGCTCAAGGGCGTCACCGTCGTGGGCAGCGGCGACATTGCCCATCCCGGCTGGCTGCAGGAGATGCGCGACCGGCTCGAACCGGCCGAAGATGGGCTTTTCCGCCTCAAGGATGACCTGGCTGCCGCTGTCCAACAGACGGTGCCGCCGGCCTGCCAGGCCCCGGTGCGCTTCCTCCTGGCCGGCGAAATCAGCAACATCTACAAGCGCCACGGTCAGACGCGCAAGGTTCACAACGTCGTCTGCGCGCCCGATTTCGACACCGTGGCGAAGATCCAGGCTGCGCTGGAAAGAATCGGCAACATTCGTTCAGACGGCCGCCCCATCCTCGGCCTGGACTCGCGCGACCTGCTGGAAATCATCCTGACCATCAGCCCGCAGTGCCATCTCATCCCGGCCCACATCTGGACGCCCTGGTTCGCCATGCTTGGCTCCAAGTCCGGCTTCGACTCGGTGGAGGAATGCTTTGGCGACCTGACGCCCGCCATCTTCGCGCTCGAAACCGGGCTTTCCTCCGACCCGCCCATGAACTGGCGCATCTCCAACCTCGATCGCTACACCCTGGTTTCCAACTCTGACGCGCATTCGCCGCCAAAGCTGGCGCGCGAGGCCACCCTGTTCGACACCGAACTCTCCTACGCCGCGATCTTCCAAGCCCTGCGGACCGGCGATCCTGCCACTTTCAGAGGCACGGTGGAATTTTTCCCCGAAGAAGGCAAATACCATCTCGACGGCCACCGCAAGTGTAACGTCTGCTGGGAACCGGCCACCACGCGTGCGCACCAGGGGCTGTGCTCCGTGTGCGGCAAAGAGGTCACGATCGGGGTCCTGCACCGCGTCGAAGCCCTGGCCGACCGGCCTGCGGGTCAGCGGCCGCCGCGCGCCGCGCCTTTTACCAGCCTGATCCCGCTGCCGGAGATTCTGGGCGAGGCGGCCGGGGTGGGAGCAGGGTCCAAGCAGGTGGAGCAGGCGTACCACAAGCTGTTGGCAGCCCTGGGGCCGGAGCTGTTCATCCTGCGCCGCGCGCCGCTGCCGGCCATTGCCGGCGCGGGCGGGGAGCGCCTGGCGGAGGGCATTGGCCGCATGCGCCGTGGCGAGGTGCAGGCCGACGCGGGCTATGATGGCGACTACGGCGTCATCAGGCTCTTTGCCGCGGCGCAGCCGGGCGCCGGGCTTTTTCAAGGGGACCTCCTCCCTGCGCCCTGGCCGGCCCCTGCGGCCCGGCCAGGCGCAGATCAACCTGCGCCTGCGCCCCGCCTGCGCCCCGGCTCAAGGCCGCCGGCCAGCAAGTGGCCGAACCGGCGCCGTCCATCGCCTACGCCGCGCCGGCCGCGCGGCTGCTGGCATCGCTCAACGCCGAACAGCGCGAGGCGGTAATGGGGTCGCAGGAACCGCTCATCATCGTGGCCGGGCCGGGCACCGGCAAGACCCGCACCCTGACCGTGCGCATCGCGTATCTGATCCAGGTGCAAGGCGCGGCGCCAGAGGCCATCCTCGCCATCACCTTCACGAACAAGGCGGCGCAGGAAATGACCGCCCGCCTGATCGGCCTGCTGGGCGCAGAGACGGCACAGCGGGTCATGGTCAAGACGTTCCATGCCTTCGGCGCGTGGCTGCTGCGCCAATGGGGCGCCAGCCTGGGGATCAGCCCGGATTTCATCATCTGCCGCGATGAAGAGCGCCGCGCGCTGCTGGCGCAAGCTGCACCTGAGCTGCGCCTGGCGGAGCGTGACCAGTTCCTGGCCTGGATCTCCGACGCCAAGAACCGCCTGCTCTCGCCCGCATCGCCTGAGTTGAGCGCCGTGTGCGAGGATGAACGTTTGCCGGGCATCTTTCAGCGTTACGAGGACGCGCGCCGGCGCAGTCAGGCCCTCGATTTCGATGACCTGATCGTGCAAGCGGTGCGGCTGTTGGAGACGCAGGACGAGGTGCGCGCCGCGCTGCATCAGCGTTTTCACTGGCTGTGCGTGGACGAGTACCAGGACATCGCCCTGGGTCAGTACCGCCTGCTGCGTCTGCTGGCCGCGGGCGGCGCCAACCTGGCCGTCATCGGCGATCCCGATCAGGCCATCTACGGTTTCCGCGGGGCCGACCGCCGCTTCTTCCTGAATTTTGCCCAGGACTACCCCGGCGCCCGGCGTCTGCACCTCAGCCAGAACTACCGCTCCACGCAGATGATCCTGGACGCGGCCGCGCAGGTCATTGCGGCCAACCGGGACGAGCGCGTGCCGCTGCAGGCGGTGCAGGTGCTGGCCGATTTCGTGCAGCAGGTGCGCATCGAGATTTTTCAGACGCAAACCGATCGGGCCGAGGCCGAAACTGTCGTGCATCAGATCGAGCAGATGGTGGGCGGCACTAGCTATTTTTCGCTCGATTCGGGCCGCGTGGCCGATGCGCCCGCGGCGCCGCACGCCTTTGCCGATTTTGCCGTGCTTTTCCGCCTGGGTGCGCAGAGCCGCCTGCTGGTCGAGGCCTTCGAGCGCTCCGGCATCCCCTTTCAGCATGTGGGGCAGACCCCCCTGCTCGAGCAGCCGGCCGTGCATCATGTGCTGGCCTACCTGTGGCTGGCCGTGCAGCCGGCCACGCAAATTCATCTGGAGACTGTGCTGGGCAGCGGCAAGGGCGCCTTCGCCAGCGGCGCGATGGGCCGCTTGAACGCCCAGTTAGCCGCGTCGCCGACCGGCCTGTGCGACGCCCTGATGGCGGCCGCCCTGGCCGCTGATTTCAGCGTCACACAGCGGGAACGCCTGCGCAGCCTGGCCGTCTTCTGGCAATCGCCGGAGATGGCGCCTGGGCAGCCGGTCGCGCGCCAGATCGAGGCCGTTTACGCATTTGCCTGTCGCCAGGCCAGCCTGCGCGGCGAGCCCACAGAGGCTGAGCAGATCGCGCAACTGGCGCGCCGGGCCGCGCCGTTCGATGAGCGCCTGGCCGATTTCCTGGAGGCGCAGGCGTTACAAGGCGAAACGGACGCCTACGACCCGCGCGCGGATCGGGTCACGCTGATGACCCTGCACGCGTCGAAGGGGCTGGAATTTCCGGTGGTTTTCATCGTGGGCTGTGAAGAATCGCTGCTGCCCTACGCCCGGCCGGGCGCCGCGGCCGACATCGAAGAGGAGCGGCGTTTGTTCTATGTCGGCATGACTCGCGCCCAGCAGCGGCTGATTCTCACGCATGCGGCCTCGCGCTTCCTGTTCGGCCGGAGCATGCAAAACGCCCCTTCACGCTTCGTAGACGACATCGCCGCGGCGCTGAAAGCCCTGCGCGAGATGGAGAGGCCATCGCCGCGTCCCGCGCCCGTCGGCGTGCAGCTTGCGCTGTTCTGAGCTGAAGCGTGCGCTAAGTCGGACGGTCGCCGCGCACGACGTACAGAAAGTGCAGACCATCCAGGATCGGAATGCCCGGAAGGCGCCATCCAGCACGGCAGTGGGGATCGTAGGTCGGTGGGTCCGCGCCCAGGCCAGGATGGCATCGTCATCGGGATCGGCCTTGATGACGGCTTGAATCTGCTCCGGTGCAACTTCTACGTGTTCGCCAAGCATGATCAGGTCGGCCACATAACGATCCGCTGCGTCCGCGGCGATCTTGCGAGCCTGGAGTTTCTCGACAAGCTCGGCCAGTAGATCGTCGGAGTAAAGTTGCGTAAACTCGCGTGCTCGCCAACGTTCAAGTAGTTCAACGGTTGGGCTGCGCGAGTTACGTGAAAGATGGGCTGCGATGGGTACGTTGGTATCCAACACGGCTCGGAACTTCCCGCCTGGATGATCAGAACCGGGTGAAAAGAGGGTGTCCTTGGCCGGCTCAGTCATCGCGTGCTACTTCCGTTTCGTCATTGATCGCACGGCCATCCTGGATCGCTTCCTCGCGAGCGCGCCGAGCGCCGCGCGACCGTCCTGGATGACTTGCTCGGTCGTCCGATCACGTTGCGCCAAAGCCATTTGCGCGGCGCGGCGGATGGCGTCTCGCACTTCTGATGATACCGGACGGCGCGGCTGGAAAGCCCGCATCCCGCCCTCAGGCGTAGGCAGCAGGATCGGAGTGTCGTCTATGTGTGCGTCTAGCGCAGCCGAAACAGCAGCGAGCTCGCCCTGAAGTCGGTTGACCTGCCCCACCAGGCTTTCATACTGGTCCACGCTCAGCATTACCACCTTGGGTCGGCTGTAACGCGTAATATAGAAGACCTGGTTGCGCCGACCAACCTGCTCGACGAGGTCCTTAATCTGGCGCTTTGCCTCGCTTACAGACAGAATTAGCATGGGTAACACCTCGACGGTTATTGGTTCCATCCCTCGACCCACGGTATTATCTTGGTCAAGATTTTGGTCAAGACTCATTATAAACTCGATGCCATCGAGCGTCAAACCGGTTGAAACATCTCATATGTGGGTTCGATACCCTTTGCTGAATCTTGTCAATCGCACATTTGTTCTGTATAATAGGTGCTGTTCCCGATCCGCACGAGGGGGATGGCACACATGGACGTTCGCAGCAAGATCGAATGGTTGGAACAGGCGGCGCAGTACGATGCGTGTCTGGAGGCCGGTGAACCGGCGCCCGTCACGCAGATGACCGCGGCCGCGTCGCGTGTGCCTGACCTGCGTGATTCGGTTGCGCTGCTCAGCGCGGGCGGGCGCAAGGTGCCCGTCCTGAAGATCCTGCAGACGAGCGCGTGCGAAAAGAACTGCTACTACTGCCCCTTCCGCGCCGGCCGCAACTTCCGCCGCGAAACGCTCAGCCCGGATGACCTGGCCGCGTCGTTCGATCAGATGCAGCGCGCGGGCCTGGTGCAGGGCATCTTCCTCAGCTCCGGCATCATCGGCGCCGTGCGCTCCATGGATCGCATGCTGCAAACGGTGGAATTGATTCGCCATAAGTACGGCTTTCGGGGTTATGTCCATCTGAAGATGCTGCCCGCGGCCGAAGAAGCGCAGATCGAGCGCGCCGTCCACCTGGCCGACCGGGTGTCCACCAACCTGGAGGCGCCCACGCCCCTGCACTTGAGCCGCCTGGCGCCGATGAAAACCTTCGAGGAAAGCCTGGTGGAGCCGCTGAAGCGCGCCCGGCGCCTGATTCAGCAGACCCAGTGGAACAGCGGCCAGCAGATCGCCCGCGCCGGCATGGTCACGCAGTTCGTGGTTGGCCCGGCCGGCGAGAGTGATCGCGACCTGCTCGGCACCAGCCAACGCCTGTACCGTGAGGTGGGGTTGCACCGCGCCTACTACAGCGCGTTCCGCCCGGTGCGCGACACCCCGCTGGAAGGTCTGGCCGCCACCCAGCCGCAGCGCGAGTTTCGCCTCTACCAGAGCGATTTTCTCCTGCGCGCCTACGGCTTTCGCGTGGAAGAACTGCCGTTCGATGACAGCGGCAATTTGCCGCTCGATCAGGACCCCAAAGTGCTGTGGGCGCAGCGCCACCCGGAGCGATTTCCGCTGGAAGTCAACCGGGCGACGCCGCAAGACCTGCTGCGCGTGCCGGGCATCGGCCCGCAGACCATGCGCAACATCCTGCGCGCGCGCCTCGATGGCAAGTTGCGCGACCTGGGGCAGCTCAGGAAGATCGGCGTTGACGTGGCCCAGGCTGCCCCATTTGTCTTGCTCAATGGCCGCGCCGCGCCGGTGCAAATGGCGCTGGGCTTTGCGTGGTAGGCGGCCGGCCTCAGCCCTTCCAACCGACTAGCGCCCGCGCACTGCGCATGATGAGCTTCTTCTCCTCCCCGCCCAGGTGACTGGGGTTACGGTTGAGGAGGAACGCGGCATCACGCAAGTCCTGGATGATCTTTTCCAACAGGGCGTGGTTTTCTTGCAGTAACGGCAGCGCCTCATCCGGCGACGTGGGCATATTGGTCGGATCCATAATCGCGACCTTGAGCGCCTTGCCCACCGCCGTCAGCAGATAGGGGCTGAGCGCGACCTCGGCCGTTTCCAATGTCACCGGTAGCACCCAATGCTTATCGTTGGGAATGGCGCGAAAGCGGCGCCCTGGCACCGCCTTGACCTTTTCCACCATCTCGGCGAAGCTGCCGCCCGTCAACGTGTAGCGCACATCACCGATCTGGATGTGAATCTCCTCGACCGTGCGTTCTTTTGCCATGATTTCCTTCTTGAAAGGCCGGCCTGCGCCGACCAACGCTGCGCCCACGCAGGTTGGTCGCCTGGCGGTACGCCCTTCAGGTGCGATTTCAATTGCTCGACTTGCCGGTATTGTAGCAAAGGCTGCGAGAATACTCAAGCCGCCCACCCGCCGTCATTCCGCACCCCCGCACCAGGCCGCGTGAGCTGCATTCAGCGCATTTGCTCAAACCACCCGCCAGGCTATAATTCAACCTATGACCTATCGTGATTCTGTTCTCGCTCCGCCCCCCGCAGTTCCGCAAGGCCCCACTTGCCCGCACTGTGGCACACGCCTGGCCGAACGGGCCGCTGTTTGCTTCATGTGCGGCGCGGTCATGCAAACGGCGCGGCGCCGGCGCCGGCAAATTCCCTGGCTCGACCTGGCGCTGCTCGTCGTCATTGTGGCAGCCATCGCCTTTTGGTGGACACGCCTGACCCCAACGGCCGACCCGATCGAGGTTAGTAGCGCTGCGCCGCTGCCCATGACGGAAATTGCGCACACCCAGGCGCCGACTCTCACCCCAACATCAACAACGCTTACCCCCACCCTGCTGCCCGCAACATCCACCCCGTCGCCGACGCCAGCATTCATCACCTATAAAGTGGTGGCGGGCGATACGCTTTCAGGCATCTCCGCGCGTTTTGGCGTAGCGGTGGACGCCATTCTGAAAGCCAACAAGCTGCAGGTGAGTGCCCGGCTGGCGGTCGGTCAGGCCCTCATCCTTCCGACGGCCGGTATGAAGGTAGAAGCCCTGACCGCCAATGGCACGCCTGCCCCCACGGCTACGCCCGACAATGCGACGCTGATGTACCGTGTCAAGGCTGGCGACACCTTGTCGGGCATTGCTCTTCAATATAAGGCAACGGTCAGCGCCATTCTGGAGGCCAACAAACTGAAGGCGGACGCCATTCTGCGCATTGGCCAGGTGCTGATTATCCCCCGCGGGACCCCCATGCCCACCTCAACGCTCACGATGGCCGCCAGCCCAACCTCCACGGCGGGGCCTCCGCTGCCGGCGCCGGTTCTGCTTGGCCCAGCCGATGGCGCGATCCTGGCCGCCACCGAACCTGTTGTGCTGCGTTGGGCGGCGGTTGGCACCCTGGGCGAAGAAGACTGGTATGTCGTGCATGTGTGGTCACTGGCGCCAGGCGGGCCTGATCTGGAGCAACAAGTCAAGGGCACCAGCCTGCGCCTGGAGGCGACCTTGCGGCTGTCCGATTATGTGGCTGCACGCGGCTGGCGCTGGCGGGTCATCGTGGCGCGCCACTTCGGACATGCGGCTGACCCGGAGCCTCTACTTACCGCGCAGCCTGGCCCCACGCCAACCGCGACGGCGCTGCCCGATCCAGCCAGGCTGCTCTTGCTCAGCCCCCCGAGCGAGGTGCGTTCCTTCGCCTGGAATTGATCCCCACCCGCGATGCTCATGGGAATGGCCGCAAACTTGAGTTTTTTGCGTTCCAATGGTATCTTGTCTGTAGTGGTTGAATGACTGGGTTGAATGACTGAGTTGAATGAAAGTGCAGGGTTGAGGAGGAGTTATGAGTGAAAACAAGAAAACCGCGGTCGCCGGCGCCGGCAGTGGCGAGGGCAAGGCGAAGCGCCGCGTGAGTTCGTTCTACAAGCGTTTTTCAGACACGCGTGATTTGGCCGAAAGCCTCGTCATGGGCACACAGGCCACCGTGCAGGCGGCTGCCATGCAATCGAGCAGCGAAGCCGCCCAGGGCGCCGATCAGGCCACGGAGGCGGTCAGCGGCCTGGCTTCGACAGCCGGCGCCGCCACCCGCCAACTCATCGAGGCCACGGCGCGCACCGTGGGTGCAACCGGCGGCGGCATCAAGGGCGCGGCCAGCGGCATTGCCCAGGGCTTGAACATTGCCGGCGACGCCTTCTCGACGGCGACCCGAACGGCCGTCAGCGAATTTGGCTCCGCAGCGGATATGGCGGCCCAGGGTGATCTGGATGCTGCCGCGCCAGGCTGCGCAGGGCATCACCAACGTGTCACTCAGCGCGGCCATGGGCGCGATCGGCGCCGGGGCCACGGTGATGGGCGCGATCGTCGGCGGCGTGCAAGGCGCCGGCGCCGGCGCCATGGACAGCAGCTTCGATATGACCGATGCCGCCGCGCAGATGACCAAAGGGATGATCCGCGATACCGCCAAGAGCGCCGAAGTAGTCACTGATGTCATGACCGGCATCGTCAAAGCCAGCAGTAGGCGCGTCAAGAAGGCGCTGGTGCGCGACGCTGACTGAAGCAAACCAATCTACCCCTGCCACGCGGAGCCGGGTGGCAGGGGCCTCATGTTTGTGGCCTGCCTGCTGCCATGCGGGTACTCCCGTCTTATTGACTTCGCACCTCTCACCTCCTATGCTCATAACCAGATATACTGCAAGCGGGAATAGACTTCGCCTTTCCGCCTGGGCCGCCCGCCTAGTATTGCTATTTTAGTCAAAGTGCTCTTCGGGGAGGTAGTCCGCGTGTCGTCATCTTCTTGTCCCCAGCCTGTGCCGGCTGCCGCTTCTGCTGACCTACTCCATGATGTTTCCATGTTCGATCACGCACACGATGGTGTTTTTGTTGCCGATCCGTCCGGTGTGTTGTGCTATGTCAACGCTCGCCTTGCAGAGATGCTAGGCTGCGCCGGCGCAGCCGAACTGTTGGGCCGTCCCTTTCCGGCCGCACAGTGGGACACAAACCCCGCTTTTGCCGAGATGTGGCGCCAGCTTCTGGCTCAACATCACCTTCATCTGCCGGAAGTCACGTTACGCACGGTGGACGGCCGCGTGCTGCATGTCTCATGGGCGGCCGTATGTCTGCGGTCGGCTACCGGTGATCTCCTCGCTGTGCGCGGTCTGTTGGCAGAGCATGCGCAGCACCCGCCCGCAGACAACAGCGCAGGCGACAGCTATCGCCTGCTGGCTGCGCTGGCAGCCGTGGCCGACGCCACCAGCAGCTCACTGGATGTGCATGAGATTCTTGACGCCAGCCTGTTGACGGCCGCCTCGGTGATGCACGCGCCCATCGGCATCGTGCGCCTGCTGGACGCAAAGGGCACCTCACTGGTGCGGGCCAGGGAATTTGGCATCCCGGCAGAGGTTGAACTTCCTGTACGCACACCGCTGTGCGAGGGCCTGCTGGGAACCGTGGCCTGCAGTGGACTTCCGCTGCTCCTGGATGAGGCCAGCACGGACGCCCGTGCCGTGGCTTACGAAAGACACCTCGGCCTACGCTCGCTCCTGGCCGTTCCCCTGCGCACCCAAGCGCGCACGGTAGGCGTGCTGGCGCTGGGTGCGCGCCAGCCGGGCCATTTCACCATCGAGGACGTTGGTGTCGTGCTTTCCCTGGGCCTGCAAATTGGCGCGGTGGTCGAGCGTGCGCAATTGCACCAATCGGTCGCTGAAAAGGAGCGACTGCTCACACAGCAGATCGAAAATGCGCGCGATCCGATTATCAACGTGGACTTGCAGGGCTACGTCACGCTTTTCAATCACGCGGCCGAAGAACTGGTGGGTTATGCCCGCGCTGACGTTTTAGAGCAGCCCCTGGCCAGGCTCGTCGCACCGGAGCGCTCTGGCGCGATGCTGGCTGCGCTGCTCGGCCCAACCGGCGATGCCAGGACCAGCGATGTGGCGTTCATCACCGCGGCCGGCGAAGAGGTGCTGTTAGAGGTACGCGTGACCCCCTTGATGCGGGCCGGCGAACGAATCGGCGCGCAGTTGATCGGCCGCGATGTGCGTGCGCGGCGCCGGCTGGAGCGCGAAAAGGAGAGTTTTCTGGCGACGGTGTCGCACGATCTGCAATCCCCGTTGGCGGCCATCATGGGCTATGCGGAATTCCTGCTCAGCGGCGCAGCCGGCCACTTGACGGATACGCAGATGCAGTTCGTCGAGGTCATCCTGCAGTCGTGCCGGCATCAGTTGGCCCTGCTGCGTGATCTGCTGGAGATTTCCCGCCTGGAGTCGACGCGCTTCCAGTTAGAAAAGAATTGGGTCTGGTTGGATCAGCGGTTGAGTTGGCTCGTGCAGGCAGCCTTGCCGCAGGCGCTCGAAAAGCAGGTGGATCTGCACGCGCAACTGGCTGACAACGTTCCGCCCGTCTGGGCGGACCCGAACCGCATCGAGCGGGTTATCACGAACCTCATTTCCAATGCGGTAAAATTCACCCGCGCGCGCGGGCGCGTGGTGGTGCGCGCCTTTCATGATGATGAACTCCGGGCGGTGCGCGTGGAGATCAGCGATACCGGCATCGGCATCACGCCCGAAGATTTACCCAAGCTGTTCGACAAATATCAGCGCGGGCGCCTGTCGCGTGCGGCCAGCGAAGGCACCGGGTTGGGATTATACATTGCGCGCGGCATCATCGAGGCACACGGTGGCGAGATCGGTGTCGAAAGCACGCCCGGCAAGGGAAGCATGTTCTGGTTTACGTTGCCAACCAGCGCAGCGCCTGCAAGTGCGCTTTAGGCAACCCAGCAGCCTGTCAGGGCAGACTCGGACGGATGGCTATTCTCGCATCATGTTGTACACCAGGTCCGTATCGCCGATGACGCCAATTGGGCGCAGCTTAGCGCCATCTTCGCGCACCACCACAACCCGATGGACATGATGCTGGAGAAGCATATGAGCCACTTCGATCAGGCGCGTTTCCGGATGCACCGTGATGACTTGTGGACTCATGAAGACGCTTACCAACTCCTCTCTCCAATCCGAAGAATTGACGTAAGCACGCAGCAGATCAATGCGGGTGATAACGCCCGCCAGGTAGCCCTGGTCGTCAACAACGACCATGCCGCTGATGTCCTCCTCGGCAATGCGGCGAGCCACCTCTTCCAACGTATCGTCGGTTCGGCAACTATAAATTCCAAGGCGCTTGGCATCCAGGACGGTTCGATTTGGCATTTGTACCTCTATGACATACCTTTATGACGCCCATGTCGGGCTTGCGCGAAAAGGTCAGCACACGGTCGTGTGTGTCTCTTTGCACAAATGCAGTTTATCAGGAAGTACGTGAGTTGTCAATAGGCACGGGCCACGCGGCCACGACCAATTTGACAGCCCCTGGGGCCGGTGCTAGAATCGCGCGACTGGCCCTCGTAGCTCAAAGGACAGAGCGCCTGGCTTCGAACCAGTAGGTTGGGGGTTCGAGTCCCTCCGGGGGTACTGGTGCATTTGGGCCTCAATGACTCAATGACTCAATGACTCAATAAACCGGCGATTCCGTGGCGTTGCAAGACGTTGAAAATCACCGGGAGTCCGTGAATGGACTGAGGCCCAAGTGGTCCCGATGCGCTGAACGTTGGAGTGCTGGTGCATAGGCGCTCCAACGTTCTTTGTTTACACATGCTGTGGCTATTGCGAAACCCATGCCAGCCGACGAACGCCTTCCGCTCAGCGGACGTGAAATCGAGATCTTAAGCCTGGTTGCCACCGGCAAGACCAATCAGGAAATCGCACGCGCCCTGTTCATCAGCCCCAACACGGTCAAAGTTCACCTGCGCAACATCTTCGAGAAGTTGCAGGTGCAAAGCCGTACCGAGGCCACGCTCGTCGCCATTCGCAGTGGCGTGGTCCAGGTGGGCGAGGCCAGCACCCCCCCGGTTAGTCTGGCCGGAACAGGCGCCGTACCGCCGCCGATCCTCGACCCGCAAGTGAGCGTGGAAACTGCGGCCGTTGACCCGGAACCGCCGCGGCAAGCGGCTCTCACCCACTGGCGGCCTGACCTGGGGCCGGCGCTGCCCATCCACCGCGGGCAGCGCGTTTACCTGGTGCTGAGTGTGCTCGGACTGATAGCGGTCTTGCTGGCGCCGTGGACGCGCGCCGCCATGAACAGCGGTCGCGCAGCCGGCAGCACCCTGCTCAGCGATGCGCAGATGATGCAGACCGGCCTGCCCAGCCGTCAGGACGCCGCGCGCTGGCGCGTGCGGGCAGTGCTCCCCGGCCCGCGTGCGCGCCATGCCCAGGTGGCCTTCCGGGGCCAGGTTTATGCCATCGGCGGTGAGACCCCCACCGGCATCACCGATTCGGTGGATGTCTATAATCCAGAGCGCAACGAATGGCAGCCGCGTACGAACCTGCCCCGCCCGCTGGTCAACGTGCAGGCGGCGGTGCTGAAGAACCTGGTGTATGTGCCCGGCGGCATGTTGGCAGATGGCTCGCTGACAGCCGCTGCCTTGAGCTATGATCCCATTGCCGATTCGTGGGGTGAAGCGCCGGCCCTGCCGGCGCCGCGTGCCGCCTATGCCCTGGCCGCTTCTGAAGCGGCGCTCTTTGTGCTGGGCGGTTGGGATGGGACGCAGGTGGTGGCCTCGGTGTTGATCTATGACCCGGCCACGCGAGGCTGGCGCGCCGGCCCTCCCTTGCCAGAACCACGCGCACTGGCCGGCGCCGCGATCATCGCCGATCACCTGGTGGTCGTCGGCGGGTTCGATGGCGTGCAGCCGCGCAATACGCTGTTCATGTTGGCGCTCAACCGCGACGGTACACTGGAAGATGGTGCGTGGGAAGTGGGCGCCCCGCTGCGCAGTGCGCGCAGCGGACTGGGCGTGATTGTGGAGAGTGGCGCCCTCTACGCCTTTGGTGGCGCGGACGCAGCCGTGGACTACCACGAACGTTACGACCCCTTTACGCAGACCTGGTCGTCCATCGTGTCGCCCTGGACGGACGCATGGCGCGGGATGGGTGTGGCTGTCGTCGCGCCCATGATTTACATCAGCGGCGGCTGGAACGGCGATTACGCGGAGATCAACGAACAGTATCAGGCCGGCTTCCGCACCTTCTTGCCCAACAGCCCGCGCTGAGTGGCGCCCGCTCCGCGTCCATGCACATCAGGCGCCGCGGCCCGGGCAGAAGGCCGGCCAGCTTTGTTTGCAGGCGGACACTCACAGTCCGGGCGCGGCCAACAGGCGAATTCTCTCCAGCGTTTCGCGCCAGGAAATCTCCGACAACCCCATCTTGAGGCGCAGGCGTTCTGCCGGCATCCCGGTGCGGTAATCGCGCACCGCGGCTGTCCAGCGCAGGCCCTCGAACGAGACGCTCTTGGTCATGCCGGCCGCCTTGCCGGTATCGCCCAGGACATACTCCAGATTGCGGGATGTACACTCGAACAGAAAGACCTTCGGCTGGTATTCGCGCAGGTACTGTTGAATAGCCGGCGCCAGTTTGGGGCTGAGGCCAAGTTTGCGCTCTTTGTCATGATAACGAGGGTTGTCATAGCGCACATAGACCGCGGGGCCAAGTGGATCGGAACTGTCGAGATGTTCGAGCTTGACACGCATGGCCTCGCCTTTCTTCATGGCGGTTTGCAGCACCAGGTTGATGAGCAGATAGGGCCGCGCATCAGGCTTGCTGCGGTTCCAGAGCATGTCCTGACTGGTTTGCAGCATCTGCTTGACTTCATTGTCATACAGAATCACCGGCAGCGCCGCGCTGGTCGGCAGATGAATGATCGGCGCCGCGGGATCGCTGGCGATAACCTCGGTCGCGCGCAACCAGGCAAAGAAGACCTTCAGGGTCGTCAGGCGGCGGGCGTAGCTTTTGGAGCTGCACGGCGCCTTGCGTTCATGCTCCAGCCAGTAGAGAAATTGCTGCAAGGCCTGGGTGCTCAACTGATGGAGCGGCCGGCTGGCGCCGGTGTGGCGTCCCAGCAAGCGCAGATCGCTCTGAAACGATTTGACGGTGTTGTCGGCAAACCCCTGGCGCACCATGTAAGGATAAAACGCGGTGATGGCCGCGGCCAGGGACGATTGCCCGGTCAGCGTGGGTGTCTGGGTAATAGGCGGCGCCGGCGCCCTCTCCTCCGGCGGCGCAAAGAGACTGGGTTGTACTGCATCGGCTTCTAAATCTGCCATGTGTTACCCTCCCGACACCCATTGCATTTCGCATAGTTTAGCACGCTTAGATTCTAACCCATTTGCGGCGTTTTGTCAATCCCCTCCAAAAATCGAAATGCGTGGCAAATTCAGGGTCAGGTTGGCAGTACGCTGAAATCCTGGAGAATGGACCCGCCGATGAACTCGCGCAACAGCGAGTTGTCGGGCACCATGTCCAGCGGACAAGGCAGAAACCATTGCAGGAAGGCCAGCAGGCGCCGCGCCTCCACGTACTCTAACCCGCTGCTTTCGATCTGCAGCAACAGCGGCTCGACATACGGCTTGAGTACCGCCAGCTCGTAGACCAGGGCCGAATTGAACATCACGTCGGCGTTTTCCTGGTATGGAAAGATGTAGGTCGTTTCGCCGCTGCGCACACTGTCCCAGCGTTGAATCGTGGACTGCGCGCTGTAGCCACGGTACTGCGCGTCGCGTAAAATGCGGCGCAGCAGACGGGTGTCCGTGGTGGGGATGCGGTTGTGATCATCGAGGTTCAACTGTGTCAGGGCCGACACATAGATGCGATAGATGCAATCTGGCGGAATATCAGGCACCAGGTTGGGGTTCAGTCCGTGAATGCCTTCCGCAAGGATCACCACATCATCGCGCAGGCGCGTGGTTGACCCGGTTTCACGTTGACCATTGTGAAAATTGTAGCGCGGCAGCGCCACCTCACGCCCGGCCATCAGGTCGAGCAGGTGCGTGTTCAACAGAGGCCGATCGAGGGCGTCTAGCGCTTCGAAGTCATAATTGCCCTGGGCGTCGCGCGGGGTCAAGTGACGGTCCAGAAAGTAGTTATCCATTTCCAGCGCAAATGGGCGCAAACCGTGCGCCAACAACTGCACAACCAGGCGTTTGGCAAAGGTGGTCTTGCCGGAGGAGGACGGCCCAGCGATGAGAATCAGACGCACGCGCTCGCGGCGGCTGCCAATGTCGTGCGCAATGGTCGCGATACGCTGCTCGTGCAGCGCCTCATTGACCAGGATCACTTCCTGCATACGACCATCCTGGATGGCGTCGTTCAGAGAGCTGACATCTCCGATCTTCATGATTTCCATCCACGCGCGGTGCTCGCGAAAGACGGCTGCCAGCTTGGGGAAATCCTGATCATCAGGCAACTGATAGGGAGCGCGACGGCGTGGGAAGCGCAATAGGAATCCAGGGGGATAGGGCTGCACGGCGAACAGATGTAAATAACCGGTAGAGGGCAGCATGTAGCCGAAAAAGTAGTCAACCACGCCTCGCAGTTCGTAGACCGGCAAGTACTCCTTGCGCCGATATTTCAGGAGGTTGACCTTGTCCTGGTCGCCTTGCTGCTTGAACAGGGCGACGGCTGTCCCCACCGGTACATTACGGCGCACAATAGGCTCATCGGCTGCGGCGATCTCGTGCATACGCTGATTGAGCTGCGCCACTTCGTCTGCGCTCAAGGGCGGGCGCCCCCTGACCTCGCAAAACAGGCCGCCCATAGTCAAAGAGTGATCCACCAGCACCCTGGCGTCGGGGAAAAGTTCATGCGCTGCGACCACCAGCAGGAACGCCAGTGAGCGCTGATAGATACGCATGCCGTCGCTGTCGGACATCGTCACCGGGCGCACATGGACGTCTTCATTGACAACCTGACTCAGTTCGGATAGATGCCCGTCCACCAGTGCGGCCATCACCGGCGCCTGCTCCGTGGACCAGGCGTGCTGGATGAAGGCTTCGAGACTCGTGCCGGTCGGGCCGGCAAAGATGCGCCCGTCAGCCAGATGTACCTGCACCGCGCTGCGAGGAAGTGCCGGTACGATTATGTCACTTGGTAGTGTCTGCGCGTGTGCTGCCATGCTTATCGTTCTATGACCTCTCTGAGGTAGAATAGGGTTTAGATAACCTAACTTTACTGCAAGTGCTGGGAATGTCAAAAGATGACCTCTGGTCATCCATCATGTTTGGGAGCCGACACCTATGACCGCACAAACAACCTCACAAACAACCGCCCTCAGCGCGAAGATGACAGCCCTGGATAAGGTGTGGGCAGCGATCGCGCTGCTCACGCCGCTGTGGCTTGCTTTCCTGACTCCCCTGCAACGCCTCGACGTATGGTGGCATATCAAAGTGGGTGAGGCCATTGTGCAGACCGGCCAGATCCCCACGGTTGACATCTACTCTTTCACGGCCAACGGGACGCCATACGGCTACGCCAATGTCTGGCTGGCCGACGTCATCTTCTACGGGCTGTATCGCAGCGGAGGCACTGCCCTGTTGATCGGCATGACCGGCCTCTTGCTGTGCGCCGCGTGCGGGCTGAGTTGGCACCTGGCCTTTCAGCGCAGCGCCAGCGCGCGCCTGGCGACGGTGGCGAGCCTGGCGGGCGCTGTGCTGATCATTCGTTTTGGCGCCGCCCGCCCGCAGATTTTCTCCATTATCCTGTTTGCCCTGTTTTTCTGGTTGCTGGGTCAGGCGCGTGCCCGCGGACAGGGCCGGTGGCTGTGGCCGCTGCCTCCTCTCATGGCGCTGTGGGCCAACCTGCACGGTGCGTTCCCGCTGGGCCTGCTGCTGATCGTGTTTTTCCTCGGTGAAGGGCTACTGCGCTATGGGTTGAAGCAGCCGCTGCCCGCGGAACGACGGCTGCTGCTGGCGCTTGCGGCTTGCCTGCTGGCGTCGGTTGCCGCCGCCGGTGTCAATCCGGCCGGCTACGCGGTTTTCAGCACAGTACAGGGCATCATAGGCGCCCCGGCCGTCCAGCAGTTGGCGCTGGAATGGCAAGCGCAAGATATCAAACTGGGCGCCGATCTGCCATTCTTTGTCCTCTGTGCGCTAACCTTCCTCGTGTTGATCTACACGCCGAGCCGGCCGTGGATCGGTGATGTCCTGCTCTTGGGTGGCTTCTGCGCGCTTGGTTTGAGCGCGCGCCGGCACGGCGTGTGGCTGGCATTGATCGCACCGCCTTTGCTGGCAGGCTACCTGGCGCAGTGGCCCTGGCCGGCGCGCCCCGCGCGTGTGACCAAAAGGACAGACGCGCCCGTCACTCACGGCCAGGGTGCGCCGCGCCTGCTGATCGGCGTTCTGCTCCTTCTCACCCTGTTGCTCAGCCCCTGGGTGCGCCCGCGCCTGCCCAATCAGCGCCTGAGTTACGGTTTGCTCGACGCGCGCACCCCGGTCGCGGCGGTCGAGTATATGGCAGAGCAGGGTGTGCAGGGGCGCGTGTTTCATCCGCAGTGGTTTGGTGACTACCTCCTCTGGCGTCTCAGCCCTGCCGTCCAGGTCTTCCTGGATGGCCGCGTGCATCTGTATGACTGGCAGACCTGGCGCAATCACAGTGCGATCCTCAACGCGTGGGATTGGGAACGGCTCCTGGCAGACTACCAGATCTCCTGGGTGCTCCTGGATACCGCCGACCCAACACAGACTGAGCTGCGCGCCGCGCTGCGCGCCTCACCGCGCTGGCGGCTCCGCTACGCCGACAACGTTGCGCTCCTCTTCGGTCGCGCCCCGTAGCTCGGTGCGCTGCCTTCCGCACGATACAGGCAGAGTAGTACATCTGTACCAGGAAAAATCATTGCGATTGGGTCGCGGGTACCATTGAGATTCGCCATCATCGGGACTACACTAGAGCCAATCAAGTACGAAGGAAGTCAAGGAAGTCAGGGCAGTGAGTGCCGTGAACCTTGACCCAAACGAATGGCTCAGCCATCATTCATTCATAAGGAGATCGAAATGTTTACTTATCTGGTCGCTCTGTTGAACCGTGAAGAAGGGCAGGACCTGGCCGAGTACGGTCTGATTATCGCCCTGGTCGCCATCGTCGTCATCGCTGCGCTGACCGCCCTGGGTGGCAGCCTCAACACCATTCTCACCAGCATCTCTGGGTCCATCTAACTCAAGCTAACTCAAACCCTGAAAATTGGCCGCCTGCAGAAGTTGCGCAGTCTCCGCAGGCCACTCTCCCCGCAGCGGTTAACGCCCGCACAAATCACGCCCGATCTCGATCATTAATCGTTTTAATCTGTTTCTTGTGTGCTCATGAAAGGAAAATGCATCATGTTGAACTATCTGGTCGCTCTGTTGAACCGTGAAGAAGGGCAGGACCTGGCCGAGTACGGTCTGATTATCGCCCTGGTCGCCATCGTCGTCATCGCTGCGCTGACCGCCCTGGGTGGCAGCCTCAATAGCATTCTCAGCAGCATCTCTGGCGCTATCTAATCTCCCAAGTCGAGCCGTGAGAGTCGCTGTCAGTGAAGCCCGGCATTGGCCTACGGCACTGAGGCGGTAAATCATGAACAGAGCGGGGCTTAACCGATAAGTTAAGCCCCGCTCTGCGTTTCTGCGCGTGGCAGCTTGCGTCATATGAACGTGAAGGAGTGAAAAATGCAGTCACACCAAACCCTTGCCCACCGGCGCCAGGCCGGACAAAACCTGGTTGAACTGGGCCTGCTGTTGCCCATGTTGATCCTGATGCTCGGCATCCTGTTCGACATGGGGCGCGCCTTCAATGCCTACATCGTCATGACCAATGCTGCTCGCGAAGCGGCGCGTGTGGGCGCCGTCACGCCGAGTGACACCGCCGGCATCACCACTGCCGCCCTGAGCGAGATGCAGCGAGGGGGCCTGAGCACATCCTTGACCCAGGTGCAGATCAGCACAAACTACGGAACCCGCGAAGTGCGGGTCACGCTGACCTACAGCTTTCCTCTCTTGGGCGCGATGATCTTTAGCGGGCAACCGGTACTATTGCAACGCGGCGTAAGTATGGTTATCCTGTAAGTGATACTAACAAGAAAGGATCACCACATGTCGCAACCAGGGCAGCCGTTGTTTCCGGAGATGCATCCTCGGCGGTCAGAACATGGCCAGAGCACGATCGAGTTTGCGTTATCTGTGGGATTTGTCATGCTGCTGCTGATGGCGTTCCTTGATATGGGCCGCGCCATTTACGCCTTCGGTGTGGTGGCAGAGGCGGCGCAGGAGGGGGCGCGTTATGCGGTCATCTCCCCCAACGACACAACCGGTATCGTCAATACGGCACGCAGCCACGCCGTGGGCCTCAACCCGAGCCTGCTCACCGTCACGCGCAGCCTCCCGAATACGTCGCAGGTGGACGTGCAGGTGACGTACCAGTTTCGCCCGGTGACTCCCATGATCAGTCAAGTCATTGGAGGAAGCGGCTTTATCCAGCTCAGTAATACGGCGCGCATGTTGATCGAACGCTGACTTAGGAGCGAGCTGGCAGGATCCCCGGCTCACACTCAAGGCTTGAGGATCGGGGCAGCGGCGATTTTCAATGTGGAAGCCCCCCGTGGAAGCCTCCCGTAGAAGCCTCCCGTAGAAGCCTCCCGTAGAAGCCTCCCGTAGAAGCCTCCCGTAGAAGCCTCCCGTAGAAGCCTCCCGTAGAAGCCCCCCGTGGAAGCCTCCCGTTGAAGCCCCCCGTGGAAGCCTCCCGTTGAAGCCCCCCGTGGAAGCCCCCCGTGGAAGCCTCCCGTAGAAGCCTCCCGTAGAAGCCCCCCGTTGAGTAATAGGAAGCCCTACTTCTTCAATGAAGGACATGAAAGAGGGCAGAGAGAAAGGCAAGAGAGAGAGGCAACAGAATGGAGACAGAAGGATGATTTGCAAATGGATCGCCCAACGGCGTGACCTGGTACACCCCCGCCTGCACAAAGGACGCCAGTCAGGACAGTCGCTTGTTTTGATCGCGCTGCTGCTGCCAGCGCTGCTGGGGGTGATTGCGCTGGCGATTGACGGTGGCTACGCCTATGCGCAGCGGCGTCAGATGCAAAACGCCGCCGACGCGGCGGCCGTCGCAGGCGCACGGGCTTTCGCCCTGCAGAGCAATGTCAACTCCGAAGTGTCTCGCTTTACCAGTGCCAACGGTGCCTCTTCGTTCTCATGGCGTCAGTTAAGCGAAACGCAAACCGATGTGTTGACCAACCTGAGTATCAACCTCACCAACATCGAGGTGACAGCCAACGTGACCTTCGACACGTTCTTTGCTCGCATTGTTGGCATCAACCAGATGACCGCCACGGCCACCGCGCGCGCACGCGTGCAACCGGTGAACGGTATTGGCAACATGCTCCCCATCATTCCATACGAGCAGAATTTCGTCTTCGGCCAAGAGTACAACATGTGGGACAATGTGCAGAACGCGCCTGGCGGATTTGGCTGGGTCAACTGGGACGGCGGCTCGCCGAGTACCCCGGTCCTGGTCAACTACATCTCGAACCCTGCGTCGTCCGGGGTTCGCAACATCGGTGATTGGGTGCATTCGATGACCGGCGTCAAGTCCAGTTCCCAGGTGCGTGACGCCCTCTCCTACTGGCTGAACCGGCCGGTGATCGTGCCCATGTACGATCAGGTCACCGGCAGCGGCAGCAATGCCATGTACCGCATCAGCGGGTTCGCCCAGTTCATCATGACCAGTTTCAGCCTGACCGGAAACCCCAAAACCGTCCGTGGTCGCTTCGCGGGCCTGGTCATGCCAGGCAACGGTGGTTTCACGCAGTGCTTGACCTGTATGGTCACGATCAATCTGAGTCAATAGGGCGCCGTCGCGGCAAGGGCGGAGGCCTGCGCATGACCTCCGCCTCTTGGCGCCAGGAGTTGAGCAATACCGTGCAAAACGTGCAAAACGTGGATCCAAACGAAACAGAAAACGGCCCCAAGTCAGCCTCAGAGCGGGCGCTGGATCTGATGGTGGCGGTGGTGTGGGCGCTGGTGGCCGGCGGCTACCTGTGGGGCCTGCGCCAGGAACGCAGCCTGGCCGGGCTTGGGCTGTTCATTTTCTACACCCTGGTTGCCGTCAGCTTCTTGCGCCGGCGCGCCGCACGGCGGACGCCGACCTGGTGGGAAAATGGCCTGGCCTTGTTCGGCGTCTTTTTACCCATGTTCGGTCTGCGGCCCGCAGCAACCGGTTGGCCCATCGCCGGCGTGGTTGTCCAGGTGCTCAGCCTGGCCGGCATGATCGTGGCCCTGGGGTTCCTGGGGCGCAGTTTCGGAATTGCCCCGGCTGATCGCGGCGTCGTCAGGCATGGGTTCTATGCCGTGATTCGCCACCCGCTGTATGCATGCGAAACCCTGTTCTACCTGGGTTTTCTGTGTGCCAATCTTTCGATCATGAATGGACTAGCCGTGATCATGATAACCGCGATCACGGTGGTGCGCATCTTGCGTGAAGAGCGCATTATCAGCGGTTATCAGGCTTACGCACAGCAGGTGCATTGGCGCCTGCTCCCGTTCGTCTGGTAGCGCTGACAAGACGGTTAGAAGGAGCGATTCATTATGCGACAACGTGCTGGCTGGTTCTGGTTAGTGACTGGTATTCTGGTCGCTTTATTTGCTGGCTTTATGACATTTCGTACCCTTGCGCAGGCCACAGTAAACCAGGCTCTTCTGCAGGATGTGCCTGTTTCGCAGGCCGTCGTCGCGGCGCGTGACGTACCCGCCAACACGGTGCTCACTGCCGACGACCTTGAGGTTCGGGAAATGCCGGATCAATTCCTGCCCGCAGGCGCCGTGCGCGACATTAACGACGCCCTGGACAAGATCACCACCGTGCAGATGATCACCGGCGAGGTGGTGCAGAGCCTGCGGTTGGTGACGCCCGATGTTACCGTGGCGACCAACCTGGCCTTCACGATTCCAGCGGGCAAGGTGGTGATGGCGCTCCCCCCGCTTGATCTGATGAGCAAGCTCGGTCTGCTCAAGGCTGGCGACAAGGTTGACCTCCTGGTCAGCGTGAACGTGGGGGATAGCGCCAGTAGCGGCCAGTTGGCAACGATCAGTTCCTTACAGAATCTGACCATCACGGCCATCGTCATGCCGCAGATTGACATTCCCCAGGGCGCGACCGTTTCTCCTGATGGCAGCGGCAAGGAAAGCGGCTCGGTTCAAGCCCTGCTTTTTGCGCTTGACCCGCAGGATGCCCTGGTCCTGAAGTATCTGAAGGACAGCGGCGGTATCATTGATATTGTTCTGCGGGCTAACAATAGCGATGAATTTGCGCGTACCGAGCCTGTGGACTTGCCTTATCTGGTGGACAAGTACCACTTCCAGATCCCGGCAACACAGCAAAGTGCTGACACGGCTGCCAGTCGCTAGTGGATTCTGGGCCAGTCGCTTGACAATGCCCGGTTTTGCAGGCGCAAGGCAGATTTCGTCAGGGAATGCCTTTTCTGTGAGGAGCTGACATGATGGTGTCGCGTTCGTACAAAGCTATCCGTGTGCTGGTCGTCAGCGGCCGCACCAACCATGCTGTTGAGATCACGGACGCGTTTACCGGGGTAGAGGATGTCCAGGTTGTGGGCGTGGTCACTCGACCTGACCAGGCCATCAAACTGGCTGAACAAGCGCAGATTCATGTTGCGCTCATAGACGACACTGTGCCCGAAGCAACGCCTTCGAGCGTCACCCGTGCGCTGGTCACCGCGCTACCCTCGGTGGCCGTGGTCGTGCTGACCTCGAGCCATGCAGTTGATGAAGTTCGCTTGTCCATGCTGGCCGGTGCGCGCGGCTTCCTGATGCAGCCCTTTAGCGCTGCAGAACTCATGGCTACCGTGCGTCAGATTTTCGAGCTGGAAGCGTCACGTCAAGCCTTGTCGGTCAGTCACGCGCCGGCCTTTGCCCCACAGCACAAGGCCAAGATCATTACCGTGGCCGGCCTCAAAGGCGGCGTGGGCCGCACGATGGTTGCCAGCAACCTGGCTGTGGCTCTGCAGGATGCCCTGGGTAAACATAACGCAGGCGTGGTCGTGGTGGACGGGCACCTGGGCGCCGGTGACATCGGCAGCGTGCTGAACCTGCGGCCTTTGCACACCCTGGCCGACCTGCTGGCCCGCGGCGGTGAGCTGGATCGTGACGTGATGGATGCCATCCTGACCACGCACCCTGCCGGATTACGCGTGCTGCTGCCGGCCTCGCAGTTCAACGGGCTGGAGGTGGTAGAGCCTTATCATATGGAACAGGTGCTCACGCAATTGCAGCAGATGTGCGAATACATCGTGGTGGATACCGGGCCGGCCCTCGACCGCACCACGCTGGTCATGCTCGACATGGCTGACATGCTGTTGGTCGTCACTACGCCGGAGATTCCCTCCCTGTTGCGCACCAGCCTGTTTCTGGATTCGGGGCGTAGTTGGGGCTATTCGGATGCAAAGATGCAGTTGGTGCTCAACCGTGCCAACAACAAGGGGGGGATTCCGCTGGCAGATGTGGAGGCGCATCTGCGCACTAAAGTGGCGCTGACCATTCCCGATGATGCGGCCCTGGTGACCTACTCGATCAACCGGGGCGTGCCCCTGGCGATGAGCGACAAACGCAGCCTGGTGGCTGCGGCGCTGATCGAACTGGCCCGGCGCATCATGGGAGGAGAGCCGACGAAGCAGGCAGCGCAGAAATCGGACGGCTTGCTTGGGCGTTTGTCCAACTTACGCATGCCCGGCGCTGGTATCAGCACGGCTGCGGTTCAGCCTGGCGCCAGCAAGGTCAACATGGTCGGTTGGAGCAGCAGTAAATAAGGGAGAGATGACCTATGTTAGTCGCACTGACACTCGGTCTTGCCATTGTGGTCGCTGTCATCGCCTTGTTCATGGGCGTCTTCTTGGTGATGGAGCCAGATAAAGAGATGACGTCACGCTTACTTTCGCTGACGACATCGGCGGGAGAGGCGCCCGAACCTGACGAGAGCCAGGGCAAAATCGGCGGCAAATTGAACAAACCGGTGGGCAAAGCGATGAACCGCTTGGGACTGAGTGGCAACATTGCCCACAAGTTAGCCCAGGCCAACATGGCAATTACGCCCAGCGAATACTACATTATTACCGCCGGCCTGATGCTCGGCGCGCTCCTGCTCGGCTGGGTGCTAACCCGCATATTCGCCGTTGGCATGGCGGCAGCGCTGGTCGCGTATATGATCCCCGGTTCGCGGCTCAAGAGTGCGCACAGCAAACGTCAGCAGAACTTCACGCATCAACTGCCGGATCTCATCATGATGCTGGTCAGTTCTTTACGAGCCGGTTATGGCCTGGTGCATGCCATCAATATCGTGGTCAGTGAGATGCCATCGCCCTCGTCAGAGGAATTCGAGCGCGTAGTGCAGGAGATTGCGCTTGGCTTTTCCTTGCGCCAGGCACTCGCCCACATGGTCGAGCGTATCGAAAGCGATGACCTGGGCCTGATGGTGACGGCCATCAACATTCAGCATGAGGTGGGTGGCAATCTGTCGGAGATCTTGGAGACGATCAGCAACACGATTCGCGAGCGGGTGCGTATCAAAGGCGAGATCCAGGTCATGACGACGCAGCAGCGTTACACCGGGTATGCATTGGTCGGTATGCCTTTCATTCTGGCCGTCATTATTTCTGTAATCAATCCTGGCTACATGTCCGAGATGTTTCAGCCCGGTTGGCCGATGTTTATTCCGATTGGCGCGCTCATCATGATCTTCATGGGCTTCATCCTGATGCGCAAGATGATTCGTATTGATTTTTAGAGGAGTTATCCGATGTTATCGAATCCTTTCGTCTTGAGTGTTCTGGTTGGCTTGGGCGCCGCCCTGTTTCTGTACGGCATTTACCACGTGCGACAGCCGGCCGAGCTGCGCAGGCGCGTGCGGTCCGCCTTCGAAGACCCCGCGCAGTCCTATGAGCAGTTAGAGTTGCAGACCACGTTTAGTGAACGCGTGATGCAGCCGCTACTGCGGCGTATTTTGGCCTCTGCCAGCCGCTTCGCACCGGCCGGCAATGTCGAGCGCCTGAAGCACGACCTGATTGTTGCCGGTAATCCGCGCAATCTGACCCTGATTGACTTCATGGGGCTGCGGTTGGTGGCCGGGCTGGTGGCGGCTGTCATTGCCTTCTTCCTGTTATCATGGCGCGGCATGAATGGGATATCGGCCATCCTGTTCTCGTTTGCCGGCGGCATCATGGGCACCTATCTGCCCAACTACTGGCTGAAGCGGGCCATCAAGGCTCGGCAGCGCGAAATCACACGCGCCCTGCCCGATGCCCTGGACATGCTCTCGATCTGTGTTGATGCCGGTCTCGGCTTCGACGCCGCCCTGATGAAGGTGGGTCAGCGCTGGCAGAACGCCCTGGCCCTGGAATTCGGCCGGGTGATCGGCGAAATTCGCATGGGCGCCCGCCGTCAGGAGGCCCTGCGCAACCTGGCCAGCCGCACCGATGTGCCAGAGGTTTCAAGTTTCGTGGCGGTCCTGGTGCAGGCTGACAGCCTGGGCGTTTCCATCACCGACGTCTTGCACGCTCAGTCGGAACAGATGCGCATGCGACGACGCCAGTGGGCTGAAGAACAGGCACGCAAGGCGCCCCTCAAGATGCTCATCCCATTGGTCATGTGCATTTTTCCCGCGTTGTTTGCGGTGATTCTCGGCCCTGCCGTGCCCCGTATCGTGCGGGCATTTGGCAATATGTAACTCGCCCCGATGGTCGTTGACCGATAGGATGAAACAATCATGGATACCAACCAAACAGATTCGACAACGCTTCAGTATGATCCGCTCTATCAGGAGGCGCTCCTGCACCTGCAGCAAGGGCATTGGCCCGAAGCAAGCCAGCGCTTCGACGTTCTCATGCAACGCTATGAGGGCGTCAATGAGCTGAGATCACTGCAAGAATATGCCCAGCTCAAGGCTTCCCTGACTCAGCACGGGCCGCGCACAGGCCTGGGAGGGACAGCGCGGCTGCGTGAAATCTTCACCCGCCGGCGCGCGCTGGCGCTCTTGCTTCTGTTGGTGTTTGGCGCCTGGGTCGTCTTTTTCCGCAGTTACGTGAAACCCGCAACCGACGTGCGCGCATCGGCGCTGCGCCTCGACGAGCATTTGACGGTTGCACACGATGCGCTCACCCGCAGCGATTATGTCACGGCGCAGCGCGAGTTCCAAGCGGTATTGACCGAGGACCCCAACAACACCGAGGCGCTGCAAGGGTTGAACACCGCACGCAGCCAGGCCGATCTCGAAGCCACGTACGCGCGGGCCGCAGCCTTGCAGCGTGACGGCAATTGGGAGCAGTCACTCCCCCTGCTGCAGCAGATCGCCGCCACATCCCCTGGCTTTCGTGATGTAGATGAGATGCTGCAACGTGCAAACCGGGGACAAGGGGTTGGTGAGCGTTATGCGGCCGCGGACGAAGCGTTTCGCACGCAAAACTGGCAGGCAGCCATCGAAGGCTATGAGGCGATGCGCAGCCTGGATGTGCGCTATGAGCAAACGACGGTGACGGCTAATCTTTTCGCGGCCTACGTACACCAGGGCAAGACCATTTTGAGCAGCGAAACCAGCGCCGATGCGGCCGAGACTGCCCTCAGCATGTTCCAGCAGGCCCTGACCCTCAAGCCGCGCGAGTCGGAGGCCACGACCCTGCGCGATCAGACACAAATCTTCATCACCGGCAATTCCGCGTTCCAGAAGGGTGAATGGCGCAGCGCCATCGCCCTCCTGCGGCCTGTGTACGATCAAGCGCCTGGTTTTCTGAACGGGATGGTCGCCACACGACTGTACGATGCATATCTTGAGAGCGGGTCCGCGTACCAGCGTGAGCGCAATTACGTGGATGCGTTCAAGGACTACACCGCTGCCAGCGAATTGCAGGTTCCAGACGCCAGCCGCGCGCAGGAACGGGTGCGCATGGTAGGCCTGCTCTTGACACCTACCCCAACACCCTCGCCTTCGCCAACGCCAACCGAGGCGCCCGCCACGCCGACGCCGCAGCCGCCACAGGTGGCCGTGGAGCCGATCAAGCTCTCCTCGCCCAAGCTCAAAGGGATGATCGTCTTTCGCAGTATGCGGGAAGAAGGTGCGGGGCTTTTCGCCATGCGCCCTGACGGCAAAGGGATTGTGCCCGTGGAGGACGAGCAAGGAACCGTCGAAGTCGTCGGCGTCAACGGCGAAAACCTGACCATGAATTACCGCAGCACCGGTTATGAAAAACTGGAAGCCCTGGACGCATGGACCCCCGATCGGCGCCTGCGCGTGTTTGTCGAAGGCTCCAAGAATGAAAAGACGATGACACCCATCTATCTGTGGCACTACGACATTCCGCAGAACTGGGACACCGTCCGCACCCAGGTGCTGGACAACACGGCTACCAACTACAACCCGGTCCTGACGCCCGATGGAACGGTCATCGTCTTCGTTTCCCAAAAGGACGGCGATGACGAAATATGGCGGATCAACAGCGATGGCACCGGTTTGCGACAACTCACGCGCAACGACTGGGAATGGGACAAACACCCATCGCTATCCGCGGATGGCAAATGGATCGTCTTTTGGTCCAATCGTGGCTCGACGGGCAATGGTCAACTGCTGATCATGGACCTGGACGGCAAAAATGTGCGCACGATCAGCAGTGGCAAGAATTACGATTGGGACCCCATCTGGATCAAGTAAGACGCCTTGCTGCTTGCATTAGGTGTGAGCCAAGTTTGCTGACCCAGACTTTGCTCCTGTCAGGAGAAAATTATGTCACTATTGAACCGAACCAATAATCGGCCGCCGATCCCGCCGCCGCCGCCGCCCATGGAGCGCCCCAAACTAAACCGGATTGATCGCCCGAACGGCAACCCGCTCGGGCCATTGCCGCCACCGAATGTTTCCGCCGCGCGCCCCAGCGCGCCACCACCAACCGCCGACGTCACCAACTCAGAGCCGTACCTGATGGTCAAAGACCAGGTTCAGCGCCGCTTGCTGATGGAGATGACGCCAGGGATGAACCTGGCCACGCCCGATGAGGCGCGGCGTGTCATCGAGCCGATCTTTACGCAGGTCCTTTCGGAGGAGAACGTTGTTCTCAATCGGCAGGAGCGACTCAACCTGTTCGAGTCCATTCTGGCCGAGATCATCGGCTATGGCCCGATTCAACCACTGCTGGATGATGATTCGATTACCGAGATCATGGTGAACGGCCCCAAGAAGGTGTATATTGAACGCAAAGGCAAACTGACGCTGAGCAATGTCGCCTTTACGGATAACGAGCATGTCTTGCGCATCATCGAGCGCATTGTGACACCCCTGGGCCGGCGCATTGATGAATCGTCACCGATGGTGGACGCGCGCTTGCCTGATGGCTCGCGTGTCAATGCCGTCATTCCGCCCCTGTCCCTGGATGGGCCGTGCTTGACCATTCGTAAGTTTTCTAAAATTCCGTTTACCGCCGATGACATGCTGCGTTTCGGCACCTTCACGACCGAGTTCATTGAATTCACCCAGGCCGCGGTTGAAGCCCGGCTCAACATCATCGTATCAGGGGGTACCGGCTCAGGTAAAACCACCGCACTCAACATCCTCTCGGCGTATATCCCGTCCGACGAACGTATCGTCACCATCGAGGACTCGGCCGAGCTGCAACTAAAACAGGAGCATGTCGTGCGTCTGGAGTCGCGGCCGGCCAACATCGAAGGTAAAGGCCGTATCAGCATTCGCGACCTGGTCATCAACGCCTTGCGCATGCGTCCCGAACGCATCGTCGTCGGTGAGGTGCGCGGCGGCGAGGCGTTGGACATGCTGCAGGCCATGAACACCGGTCATGACGGCTCCATGACCACCGCTCACTCCAATGGCCCGCGCGACACCATTTCACGTATCGAAACGATGGTGCTCATGGCCGGCATGGACTTGCCCCTGCGCGCCATTCGCCAGCAGGTGGCCTCGGCCATTGACCTGGTGATTCACCTGGACCGCCTGCGGGACGGTTCACGCAAAGTCACGCGCGTCTCTGAGGTCATCGGCATGGAAGGCGACACCGTGTTGATGCAAGACGTATTCGTGTTCCAGCAGCGAGGCATGGAAGGCGACAAAATCCTGGGACGGCTCGAACCAACCGGCCTGCGGCCCAAGGTGTATGAAAAGATCGAAGCCGCCGGTCTGCACCTGTCGCCATCAGTTTTTGGTCTTGTCAACGCCAACGCGGCCAATCCGCTACGGCGTCATTAGTAGGGGCATGGCCTTGCGCCTGCCCGCGTGGGCGACCGCAAGGGTGCGCCTACAAATTGAGGGGTAGGGGCATGGCCTTGCGCCTGCCCGCGTGGGCGACCGCAAGGGTGCGCCCCTACAAATTGAGATACGTCAGAGGTATATCGTGAAAGTTTATAATGTCACACAGCAGCAGTGGTTAGCCGAGCGGACAGAAATCGCCGAAAATTTTTGGACGCGGCTGCGCGGCCTGATCGGCCACGCGCCATTGCGCCCTGGTGAAGCCATGTTGATCCGTCCCTGCAAAGGTGTCCATTGCTGGTTCATGGGATTCCCACTGGATATCATCTTTGTAGATAACAACTGGCGTGTTGTGTCTGTTGAACATGACATGCGACCCTGGGCAGTGGGCAGGCCAATCAAAGCAGCAGCCTTCGTAATCGAAATGGCCTCAGGCGAAGCTCAGCGCACGCAAACGATGGTAGGTGACCAATTGCAAGCGCGTGCCACCTGATCGCCCACCAAAAGGAAGTGGGTAGCGTTCATGGCATACAAAGTTCTGGCGGTTGATGACGATCGCGACCTGTTACGTATGATGGTGCTCGTTCTCCAGAATGCCGGCTACGAAGTCCTGCCGGCGCGCAGTGGCAGCGAAGCCCTCTCTATCCTGGGCAGTCATCTGCCGGATGTGGTTATTCTGGATGTCATGATGCCAGGCATCAGCGGGTACGATCTTGTGCGCTGGTTGCGCGCCAATCCCGCCACGGCCGCCTTGCCGGTCATCATGTTGACGGCCAAGGCCCTGCAGCAGGACAAGGCGTTCGGCTTCGAAGCCGGCGCGGATGATTACCTGACCAAACCGGTCAGTCATTCGGAATTATTGATGCGGGTCAAGTCGCTCTTGCGCCGCGCCACCGTCATGCCGGCGGCCGTTGGCTCCACGTCGCATTTCATTGGCTTTCTGGGCGCCAAGGGCGGAGTAGGCACAACCACCCTGGCGATCAACACCGCCTCTGTGCTCCTGTCTGGCGAGCATGAGGCCATTCTGGTGGACTTGCAGCCGATTACCAGTGCCCTGATTACTCTCAACCTGGCGGCGCCCGCGCTGCCGGCTAACATGACCAATGGCAACGGCGGCGTGTTGGCCGACGCCAACGCTCTGCAAGGCTTCATGGTGCAGCACAGTAACGGCCTTCGAGTGCTCTCCCTGCCGTCACCCTGGCATTACAACGACGCATTGTTGCCTGCCGAACAGCTCGATGCCCTGTTTCGGACGATTACCACCCTGGCGCCGTTTGTCCTGGTGGACATTGGCTGTGGATTGACTCCCCTGACGCGTCGCGCATTGGCCTTCATTGACCGGCTGATTGTGGTGACGGAGCCTGAGCGCCCCTCGCTGGAACTGACACGCAGCTTGCTGGGCGAACTGCGGCCTTCGCTCAATAAGAGCTACGCGCAGATCGGTCTGGTCAGCATCAATCGGTCGGGTGGCGGCCTGTCGCGATCACCGGCCGAAATGGAACGCATGTTGGGGGTGCCCCTGTTAGGCGTCATCACGCCGGCCAGTGAGGTCTGCTTCCAGGCCAGCCAACACGGCTTACCAGTGGTGACGGCCTATCCGAGCAGCATCATTGCCGAGCAAATTCGCACCATCGCATCCCGGCTGCAATAATCGCGGCCGTCAGACTGGACGTGCGGTTATGTGGCTGCGAAGTCCATTTTGACCTGAACGGTGCGGGATGTTTGAACATCAATCGGTAAATTGTCGGCGGCTGCATCGTTGAATGAAAAACCTTGCGGTACGTTGCTGAGGTCTAATACCACGATTGGCTTATAGGGTGCATCCTGCGACCAAGCGCACCGGCGTCAATAGGGGGCAGCGGAATTGCCGTCCGGTGCAGCACCCTTGTTAGGCGGCTTCTTCATGCCGCCGCATACACACTGCGCCCAGCACCATAGTAGGCGTCATACACGTGCTGGAAGACAGCCATCGTCTTTTGCGTGAACAGTTGCGGCGTGTAGACCTTTGGTAAGCCCTGGTCCAGTAGTTTTTCGATAGTCACCCGCACTTCGGCGCGGGCCTGCTGACGTTTGCGCCAATCGAGCACCAGTTTGCTCGCTTTGAGTGTGGATAACAGTTCTTTGGCCGTGGTTTTGACTTTCTCCCGGTCCGCGTGGCTGAGTTCAATCTGCGGCTTAGTCAAGAGGTCAAAGAGCGCTAACTCCTCTTCGTTCAACTGTTCGCCCACGCCCCGCAACTCTTCTTCATTCAGACTGCGGGCGAACGCCATCAGTTGCTGGAAGAACTCCTCGGCGTTGAGGCTGCCCGCGTTGTAGGCGTCAATCATGGCCTGGAATTGTTCCAGGTAATCCATGCGCGTGCGGTTGAGCCGCACCAGGGCCATGAGCTTCTGCGCCACCGTCCCCTTGAGTTGTTCGTTCATGGTGCGCTTGTGGCCCGTCTTGAACTTCTCCGCCAGCTTCTTGAAGTCAATGGTGCTCAGGTCAATCCAATGCTCATCGCCAAAGGACGCGTTCGGCTCGCGGATGACGTAGCCCTCCGTAGCAATGGAGCGGTCGAGCAGTCCCTCCACCTGCTGCATGACCAGCGCGATGTCCGCCGGCGGTATCAGCGCGCGGATTTTGTCGGCGATGACCTTCATCGGCGTCACTTCGGTGGCAAACTCCCGCGCAGCCGGGTCGGGCAGCACGGCCTTATACAGCCGCTGCACGGTGTTGACCAGGTCGAGATAGCGGCGTTTGATCTCCTCGGAGCTCACCAGCGCTTCGACAGCATCATCGAGCAGGCCGATGCGGGCAAATCCCTGGGCGGTTTGGATGGCCGTAAGGTTTACCCGTTGTTGTTGACACAAGCCGCGGGTTTCTGCCAACGCCTGCCGCAGCGCCGTCACCAGCGCGGCCTTGTCCTCCACCGGCTTATCGCCGCCGCCGCCCGCGCCATAGATGGCCAGCGCCCGCTCCAGATTGCGGAACACGCCGGCATAGTCCACGATCAGCCCGCTCACCTTGCCAGGATAAACCCGGTTGGCGCGGGCGATGGTCTGCATCAGCGTGTGGTTGCGCATCGGCTTGTCGAGGTACAGGGTCGAGCAGCTCGGCACATCGAAGCCGGTCATCCACATGGCGCAAACAAAGACCAGCCGGAAGGGGTGGTTCGGATCCTTGAACTTGATCTCCAGATCTTCCGTCACCATGCGCCTACGGTGCGGCCGGATGTCCAGCCCTTTTTCGGCCATCTCGGCAATCTCGTTCTGTCCCTGGGACACCACCACCGCCATATCGGTCTCTTTCAACAACTGCAGCCGCCGCTCTAATGCTTGCCCATGCTGCCACTCCGGTGAATCTACCGGTTTGCCCTCGATGACATATCCCGGCAACTCACGCCACGCTTGCAGTTCCGCCTTTGCCGCCTTGAGTTTCTCGGCCCAGTGCTTTTTCACCTTGTTATACATACGGATGGCCGTGGCCTTGTCAATGCAGACCATCATCGCCTTGCCCTGGAAGCCCCGCCCGGTGAAATGGGCCACCAGGTCTTTCGCGATCGCTTCCAACCGCTCGTCGCGAGTGATCAGGTGATACTCGCGCGCAAACTCCCGCTCCAGTTTCTTTTCTTGGGCCTCGTCCAGTTCCGCCGCCTCCAGCAGGCGCTCCATGTCCGCGTTGAGGTTGTCGTTGACCAGTTGCAGTTCGGGGATGCGGTTCTCGTAGTAGAGCGGCACCGTCGCGCCATCAGCCACCGACTGCTGGAAGTCGTAGACGCTGATGTAATCGCCGAAGACCTGCCGGGTCTTCTCCTCACCCACGATCAGGGGCGTGCCGGTAAAGGCCAGAAACGCGGCATTGGGCAGGGCCGTGCGCATGTTCAGTGCCAGCGCGTCATACTGGCTGCGATGCGCCTCATCGGTGATGACGATGATGTCTCGCCGCTCGGACAGGACGGGGTGCGTCTCGCCTGGCTCTGTGCGGAACTTGTGGATCAGGGTGAAGACGTAGCGGTGATCCTCCGTGAGCAACTGCCGCAGGTGACGGCTGCTTTCCGCCTGCGCGCGGCCTTCGGTCACCACCCCCGCCGACGCGAAGTGCTTGTAAATCTGCCCGTCCAGCTCCTGCCGGTCGGTGACGACCACAAAGGTCCAGTTGCCCGGCAGCTTGCGCAGCACCTTCTGGGCGAAGAAAATCATCGCCACGCTTTTGCCGCTGCCCTGGGTGTGCCAGAAGACGCCCAGCTTGCCCTCACGCTGGCGGATGTCGGCCAGGGCGGTGAGGGCATTGTTGACGCCCAGGTATTGATGGTTCTTGGCCGTCAGCTTGATCAACCCGCCGGGGACTTCCTGGAAGATGGTGAAGTTCTCCACCAGGTCCAGCAACCGCGCCGGGTCGCAGACGCCGCGCAGCGTGGTTTCCAGCGATACCCGGCCCGCCTCGTCCTCGCTGCCCACCTTCTTCCACTCGGCAAAGTGCTCCCAGCCCGCGCTCACACTCCCTACCCGGCTCTGGCTGCCGTTGGAAAGGATGAGCAGGGCGTTGGGCCAGAAGAGGTGAGGAATGGTGTCCTTGTAATCCCGCAGGTTGCCGGTGTAGGCGCTCTCCAGGCGGCGGTGGGTGGCCTTGAGTTCGATGAAGAGCAGGGGCAGGCCGTTGACAAAGCCCACCAGATCGGCGCGACGGGTGTGCATCTCGCCTGTGACCCAGAATTGCGAACAGAGCAGAAAATCGTTGTTGTCCGGATTCTCCCAGTCAATGACCTGCACCACGGCCACAGTCTCACCGTCGCCGTCGGGATCGGGCACAGGCACACGCACGCCGTTCTTGAGCAGTTGGTAGACCTCTCGGTTGGCGGCCACCGACCCCATGCGCGAGCGGTCCCGTCTCAGTTCCTCTATGGCCTGGTGGATGGCCTCGATGGGTGCGTCCGGGTTCAGCCGCAGCAGAGCCAGGCGCAGACGGGTGGTGAGGATGACTTCGGCTTTGGTCTCCCGGCCCAACGTGCTGGCGCCATGATCGAACTCATGGTAGGCGTTGACCGTCTCCCAGCCCAGCCCTGCCAGCAGGGCGATGGCGGGTTGCTCGACCAGGGCATCTTCGCTGTAGCCGGAGAAGGTCATGCTTTTTCTCCCACGCTTGTCACGCGATGCTTCTCGAAACTGAACAGCCGATCGCTCCCGAACAACGCCGCGCGGACTTGCTGCGCTGTGATCTGATTGCCTTTCGGCAATGACGCAAGCGCATCGAACAGTGTCGTCCGAGAGAGGGGTAATTCAACCAGGTAAAAGGGAAATGTGCTGGGGCGGCCCAGCACGCTCCACAAATGCGTAAGATCGTCTCGGATCGTCCGCAGGTCTGCCGTCCTCGGATCGGGTGAGGGCTTGAACAGCAGATAGGCCAACGCCGGCTTGCCCCCCGCCGCACAGGCGGAAGCGGCACGATGCACCATTTGGTAAACGGCATCGGTGAAATCTGCCAGGTAGAGCGGCTGCGCAGCATGGTGTTGGAGCAAGCCCAGCCAGCCAGCGAGCACGTCGCGGCGATTGTCTGGGTTTGCTCCGGTTTCAAGCCACTTGCCGACCGTATCATAGCGCGGCTCGGTCCATTTGGCTTCGATGGCGAGCGAGGAGTCGCCTGAGATCACCATCAGATCGCTATGGGAGGCATTGCCTCTCCCCGTTGGAGGTTTCACCCGGTATTCGAGATGCAGGTTGCACTCTGCAGGCATGCCCAAGTCTTGTAGCAATGAGTTCACCATCGCCGGCTCATGCTTGAGCCACGCCAGCAAGGGGACGGTTGAGCGGGTTGGCGACGCAAACTCGTCGCGAGCATAATGCGACAGCGCATCGTCTACCGCGGCAACCACGGTTCTATCGTAAGAAAGGCTTTTGAGCATCTTCATGCTGTAGCCTCCTCGCCAACCGCGATGTCCAATTCCGACACATCCACCGCGCCGGAGATGAGCTTGGGCAGCAGCAGGTCGCGGGTGCGGCGGAGGGTGGTATTTTGAAGGCGCAGAACTGCGGCTTGCCGCTCGAAGTCATCGGCAAATTGGCAGAACCATGTCAATATGTCCGTTGGTGGCGTCACCGTTTCGAGTGAGTAGGCTTGGTTGCGATTCAAGCCCGGCACGGCAGCGTCGTTGTTGAGGAAGTTCTTCGTCTGGAGATCGTAGAACAGAAAACGTAAAGGCATTTTCGATGTGACGAAATAGGCCGTGTCGATAGGGTAGAAATCCTCGTCGGACCAGAAGATGCTTCCGACATTGCCCTTGCGCCCAACGACAATACCAGGGCCGTTGACGAGCGGTACGTCGTGATGGCCGACAACACCGCTTGAGCCATACACAGGCACATCGCCTCCACGTCGGTCTTCCTGCTTTAATGCTTTGCCGTAGTTTAATTCCAATACTTCGCCAAGCCTTTGCACCTCCCACCCCTCCGGAATCGGACCAAGGGGAGAATCGGTGAAGCGGGCGTGCCGGTGGCCGGGGAAGCGGAACTTGACGAACCACTCGCGGTAGAGATTCTGCGCCATCTCCTCCAGAATCTTGATGCGGCGCAGGTTGTTCTCGATCAGGTCGTCGTAGGCGGAGAGGATGGTGGCGATTTTGCGTCTATGTCTAGGAAAAGGAATTTCAAACTCGCGGATTGAATTTTGAGTGAGGTTAGGAAAAGTTCCCCCGCCAGCGTACTTGAGAAGAGCCTCCAATTTCCAGTCGAGGCAGTATTTGATGAATCGAGTATCAATCTTGGTTTCACCACGTATGGAGCAGACACCGCGACCAAGAGAATAGACGCGATCCGCCCAATTCATTCGACCCGTGGTTGACCCACGCACACAGAATATTAGATCGCCGGGTCTACACTCCCTCTTCGAATCTGTGGTAAACAGAGTGCAATTCGGATAGGTGGGGCCAAACTCCGTTGGACCATTAAGCAGCGGCAAGCCCGTGCCATCTTGATTGTAGGTATCACCCTTGGGTGATGTACCCATCGTTATTGCGGCAACCTGCGAGAGAGGTCTTTGCGGAATCTTCATTCCTCCACCAGCAACTTGGCCACATTCTCGGCGATCCGCTCTTCCATCTGATTCTCCAGCCGTTTGCGAGCGAGGGCAATGGCCCGATGCAGTTTCTCTTCCAGCAGTTTTTTGGGCGGCAGGGCAGTGAGGTATTCGGCGACATGGATGCCAGAGCTACCCAGTTCCAGCAGTTCGATCTGCTCCTGTTTCTTGCCGGCGCAGAGGATCATGCCGATGGGTGAGTCTTCCCCTTCCTGCCGCTCGTGCTTGTCGAGCCAGCGCAGGTAGAGTTCTATCTGCCCCTTGAAGGCGGGCTTGAACTCCTCCATCTTCAGGTCGATCACCACCAGGCGGCGTAAGCGTCGATGGAAGAAGAGCAGGTCCATATAGAAATCGTCGCCATCCACGGTGATGCGCTTTTGGCGTTCGAGGAAGGCGAAGCCAACGCCCAGTTCCAGAATAAAGGCTTCCATCTCGCGCAGGATGGCCGCCTCCAGGTCTTTTTCGGCAAAAGTGTCCTTGAGGCCAAGAAAATCCAGTAGATAGGGGTCGCGAAACACTAGGTCGGGGGTGAGCCGATCGGTCTCTCGCAGCGCCGCCAGCTCCTGTTCGATGAGTATCTCCGGCTTGCGCGACAGCGCCGTGCGTTCGTAGAGCATGGAACCGATCTTCTTCTGGAGGGTGCTTGTTGACCATCCTTCAATCCGGCACATCTCGGCGTAGAAGTCGCGCTGAAGGGAATCCTGAAGGTAGATGATAGAGAGGAAATGGGTCCAGCTCAATTGTCTCATCAGTGCTGAGACAATTCGTTCGTCGGGAAATGCCTCGGCAAACCGCAACATGTGGCGTAGGCTTTTTTCGGAGAATCCCCGCCCATACTCTGCCTCCAATTGTCTCGACAGTGTAGAGACAATCTGCTCGCCATATTCGGCCCGTGCGCCTTTGAGAATCTCCTCGTTGATGCGTTTGCCGATGCGCCAGTAAAGCATGGTCAGGGCAGCATTGACCGCAGTAGCGACACCTTGCCTGGTCTCCTCGATCATCTGCCGGAGATCTTCCAGAAGCAGAGGCGCTGCTACGGGCGGCACACGTTCCATTTTCACCAGGTCATGTTTTTTGCTCGCCATCACTTCCCCTCCAACAACCTCGCCATATTCTCCGCAATGCGCTCTTTCCGTTCCCAGCTTTTCACCATACCCGCTTCACGCCATAACGATCAAACATTTCATCGCTGCTCGCCACTGGAGTCCCTTCCACCAGCGACTGGGCAATGATCAAACGGTCGAACGGGTCGCGGTGATGAAAGGGTAAATCCACAACCCGTGCGGTGTGTGACATAGAGATGGACAAGAGGGTAAAGTTGTTGGTCAGCAACTGATCATCCCAGAACGCTGCAAAAGGCGCCGGTAGCGCATACTTGCCCAGACTGATCTTGATGGCGATCTCCCAAAGACTTGCCGGGCTGACGAAAATCAACCCATCTGTGGCAACGATGCTCTCCCGCGCCCTTCCGCTCAATCGGGGATCGTCCAGCACAAACCAGAGTAGCGCCTGCGTGTCTAGTAACAGATTCATGACATGTACTCCTTGAAATCATCCAAGTGTTCGTCGTCTTCGGACAACACCTTGAGGATTCCTTTCGCGCTTCCAGGGTACCGTCGTTTTTTGGGGGATTCCGCCTGTTCTGGTAGAAGAACCACCAGGCGGGCAAATTTCCCGTAGGCGTATTGGAACGCCTCCGGCAAATAGATGTGACCGTTCTTATCAATCCGTGTTTCAAATTCTATAGCTTGCATGGATTCCTTCCTTATTGTGTTTCCAATAACTTAACCACATTCTCCGCGATCCGCTCTTCCAACTCCCGAGCCTCAGCGTTGAGGACCTCCAGCTCCTCGTTTTGCTCCTCCAGCCGCTCCTTGAAGTCGAAGTCGTCTTCCGCGCGGGCGGTCACCCCCACATAGCGGCCGGGGTTGAGGCTCCAGCCCTGTGCTTCGATCTCGGCCAGCGTTGCCACCTTGCACAGACCGGGCACATCGGCGTATTTGGGTTTCTTGCCGAAATGTTCGGCCAGCAGGCCGGCGCTGTCGTGCAGGTTCTCCGTCGCTTCGCCGCGGTAGAGGCGGGCGATGTTGGCCAGGAACTCGATCTGCGCCGGGGTCCAGTCGCGATGCGCGCGGTCAAGCTGGCGGTAGAGGTGGCGGGCATCCATGAAGAGCACCGTTTCGCTTCCCCTCACCCCCGGCCCCTCTCCTGCAGGGCGAGGGGGGAGATTGCGCTTGCCCCGGTCGAAGAACCAGAGCGTGCAGGGCAGGGTCACGGTGTAGAAGAAGTTGGCGCCGACCGCCACCATCACATCCACGGCGCGGGCTTCGATGATCTGCCGGCGGATCTCCAGTTCCGAGCCGCGGGCGTCGGAGGCGGAGTTGGCCATGACAAAACCGGCGCGCCGCTGTCATTCAGCGCGCTGTAGAAGAGCTGAATCCAGAGGTAGTTGGCGTTGTCGGTGCGTGGCGGGCCAAAGGGAAAGCGCGGGTCGTCCTTGAGCCGGTCCTTGTCCACGCGATCCACGTTGAAGGGCGGGTTGGCCATGACGAAGTCGAACTTACCGGTGGAGCGGTGCAGGTCTTCGTAGTAGGCATTGCCCTGGCGGATGTCGCCGGCCAGACCGTGGACGGCGAGGTTCATCTTGCCCAGGCGCACGGTTTCGGCCACCTTCTCCTGACCGTAAATGCTCAACTCGGCGCCGGGGTTCTTCTTGTGCTCCGCGACGAAGCGGGCACTCTGCACAAACATGCCGCCAGAACCGCAGGCCGGGTCGAAGATGCGGCCGTGGAACGGCTCGATGATGCCGACGATCAACTGAACGATGGCGGTGGGGGTGAAGAACTCGCCGCCCTTTTGGCCCTCGCTCATGGCGAAGTGGCCGAGGAAGTATTCGTAAATCCTGCCGAACGCGTCCCCCCCGATGTCCATGGGGACGGAGTTCATAGTCTTGAGCAGTTCTTTGAGCAGGGCATTCTCGAAGCGGTTGTAGGTCTTGGGCAGGACATCCTTGAGGTCGGGATTCTCGGCCTCGATGGCGCGCATGGCATCGTTGATGGCCGCGCCGATGTTGGCCCCTTCCGGCAGGGTGATCAGCGCCGAGAAGCGCGCTGTCTCGGGCAAGTAGAGCACGCCCCGCGCCTGATAGTCCACCGGGCCGATGATGCGCCGTCCGCTGCCGGCGCCGGCCAATTCCTTCGCCGCCGCCTGGAACTTGTGGTCGGCATAGCGCAGAAAGACCAGCCCCAACACTGGGACAGAATATTCCGAGGACTTGAGCTTGGAATTGGCGCGCAGTTCATCGGCTGCGTCCCACAAGCGGGCTTCGATGTGGTTTCCGCTATGGTTCATGGATCCTCCCTGGAGCGGTGTACTGGCCGTCTATTCCGCCCGCAAACGCGTGGCCCTCATGCCCCGCGAGTTGACATTGACAAAAAGATAAAGGAATAAGCCTCATCTCCACTATTCTACGCACTGTTCAACTCATCCATAACCTGATTATGCTGGACAATCGTCATTTTTCATAATCTTGATAGCTACCTGCTTAAGGTGGACGGGTTTGTCAAGACACGCAAATGGTAAAAAATACGACCAAGTGAAACCAATTCACTTGGTCGTATGATGACCCGCCAGGGACTCGAACCCTAAACCCAATGATTAAGAGTCATTTGCTCTGCCAATTGAGCTAGCGGGCCACAACGAGCCAGATTTTACCATACGGACAGAGCCTGCGCAAATTTTCCCCAGGATTACGACAACCGATCGGCCGCGATGCGCGTGCGCCCAGGCGGTGAAACAGGCGACTTTGTGGTACAATACCGGTCGAATTCAATGGCCTCCGCAGCAGGCCACGACGATCGAGTTGCACGCATGGAGGAACAACGTGAACATTGCGTCGCCACAGTTCAAGACCACTCTGAGTCTGGTCGAGATGGAGACCTTCATTCGCAGGGCAGTCCAAGAAGCAGTCCGCGAAGAACTCGCGCCCTCTGCGCCACACCGATGACTCTATTGTCGAGAACTGGGCGCACGAAGGCCCTGAAGATCCCGCTGGCGATCAATTGTTGCTTGCCGAAGCGATCGAAGAACGTGACCGTTACTCGACCAACCCGGAAGCGTGGATGGGGTGGGAAGCCTTCAAGGCAGAGTTGGCCGTACTGATCATGCGGTTACGCCACAAAGATTATGTGGATTACCACAGCCTGTGATCTTGATGACACCCAAACGACAATTCAAAATTGGCCTGATCCTGCTGGCCTACATCGCGTTCATCTCCCTCGGTCTGCCTGACGGGCTGCTAGGGGTGGCCTGGCCCTCGATGCGTGCGGACTTCGCGCTACCGCTGGACGCGCTGGGCATGCTGCTCGTGGCGTCCACCGCCGGCTATCTCACCTCGAGCTTCTTCAGCGGCCGCATCATGGCGCGGATGGGCGTCGGCGGGCTGCTGGCCGCAAGCTGTGCGGCGACGGGCGGCAGTCTGCTGGGCTACACCCTGGCGCCCTCGTGGTGGGCGATGATTCCACTCGGCGTGGGCGCGGGGCTGGGCGCGGGCGCGATTGATGCCGGCCTCAATACCTACATCGCCTCCCACCATGGCGAAAGCCTGATGCAGTGGCTCCATGCCAGTTTCGGCGTCGGCATCACGCTCGGCCCGATCATCATGACCACCGGCTTGAATCTGTTCGGCGCCTGGCGCGTGGGCTATGTCGTAGTCGGCGTGGCCCAACTGGCGCTGGCGGGCTGCTTTGCGGTCACGGCGTCGCTGTGGCGGCAGAACGGGACCGCCGGAGAGGCCGATGCCCCCATGCGCCTGACAGACTTTCAGACGCCTCTGCGCGAAACGCTGCGCCAGCGGGGCGCGTGGCTCAGTATCCTGATGTTTTTCATCTACACCGGCATCGAGGTCACCCTGGGGCTGTGGGCGTACACGCTGTTGACCGAGTCGCGCGGCATTGCGCCGGCGATCGCGGGCCTGTGGGCCGGCAGCTATTGGGGCACGTTCACCGTGGGTCGCGTCATGGCCGGGCTGTACGCGCCGCGGGTGGGCGCCAACAGGCTCGTCCAGATCAGTCTGTTGGGGGCGCTGGTCGGCGCGCTGCTCTTGTGGTGGAATCCCGCGCAGGCGGTGAGCCTGTTCGGCGTCGGGCTGGTCGGCTTTGCTGTGGCGCCCATCTTCCCCGCGCTGGTGTCCGGCACGAGCGGCCGCGTCAGCATGCGCCATGCGGCCAACACCATCGGCATGCAGATCAGCGCGGCCGGCCTGGGCGCCGCGCTGCTGCCCACGGTCGCGGGCAGCCTGGCGCGCTACACCTCGTTGGAGGCGATCCCCGTCTACCTGGCAACGCTGATTGTCACCCTCATCGTGCTGCACCACCAGTCAACGCGCTAGGCAATCGTCTTCTGCACTCGCTACGCCACTTGCACGGTCAAAAACTCCCACAAGGCCGTATTGAACGCGGCCGGCGCTTCCAGGCTGGCGAGATGCCCGACGTCTTCCAGAACGACCAGGCGGGCGCCCGGCACGGTGCGCGCCATCGCTTCCGATTCTGCCGGCGGGATCAGCTTGTCATCCGCGCCGGTGATCACCAGCACCGGCAAGAAAAGCCCTTCCAACACGTCCTGACTGGCGCCGCGTGTGGCCATGCCAAGCTGCGCGTTGGCCAGCGCCTCGACCGGCGCGGCTGCCATCAGCCTGTGTACGTGAGCCACGAGCTGCGGCTGCTGCTGAAACGTGGCCGGCGCCAGGAGCTTGGGCAGCATGTCATCCGCCACGGCAAGCGCGCCCTGTTGCCTGGCGACAGCCGCGGCCGCCTGCCGATTGGCCTTGCCTGCCGGGCTGTCTGCGCCCGCCCGTGTGTTGACCAGGATCAGCCCGCGCAGCATCTCCGGGAACTGACGGGCAAAGGCCAGGGCCACATAGCCGCCCATGGAATGGCCGCCGATGACCGCGCTGCGGACACCCCGCTGTTGCAGCAGCGCATGCACGTCGGCCGCCAGCATCTCCATCGTGTACGGCCCTGCCGTCACTTCTGATTCGCCAAAACCCCGCAGATCCGGGGTGATGACCCGAAAGCGTGTCTTCGAAGCCTCCACCTGCGGCGCCCAAATCGCGCGCTGCAACGGATAGCCGTGAATCAACACCACCGCCAATCCCTCTCCCTCGTCACCAAACGCCATCTCGAATCCATTGATCATAGCTCGCATGTTTGACCCCGCTTTCTCCCTCTAACCTGACTTGAAAACAACATCCCCGCCAACTCCGTTACGCTCTCTTCCCCCCTTCTCCTCTCCGTTACACGGAGAGGAGAAGGGGTCGGGGGTTGAGGTGAGGTTCGGGGCTCCCGGTCCGCTGGCATTTTCATCCACGGTCGTTCCGCCCTCTGCGCTCTCCACTTTGCACTTTGTACTTTGTGCTCTGCACTTCTCTCTACCGTCTTGCCTTCCGCCCCGATTTGCGCTACACTCGCGCCCATGTCATTCAATCAACATTCACAAATCGTCTACTTGATTCGCCACGCGACCCCTGACTGGGCCGACCACACCATTCCGTATGACACGCCGCCTGGCCCGGCATTGACGGCGCAGGGACGGCAGGAGGCGCATCTGCTGGCCGCGCACATGGCCGGCGCCGGCATCGGCCGGCTTTTCTCATCTGAGATGGCCCGCGCCCAGCAAACGGCAGACATCCTGGGCCAGCGCTTGTCGCTGCCGGTTGAAATTGACCCAGGATTGATCGAGATTCCGCGCGGCGAAAGCCGTGAAGCCCTGGAACAGCGGATGCTGGCCCTTTGGCAGCGTCGCGTCCTGGATGCCATGCCTACGCAACCGCTGGCGCTGGTTTCCCATGGCGGCCCCATCGAGGTGCTGTTGCGCACCGTGGTGTACCCACCCCTCGACTTGCTGCCTTTCAAGCAGCGCTTCGATCGCCAGAACCCGCTCCCGCCGGCCGGCGCCTGGGAACTCACGCGGCAGGCGGATGATACCTGGCAGGCGACCCTCCTCTTTCATCCCCTGGCCGTTGAGCAGGTCAGGGTGTAGGCGGGTCGGCCGCGTCTACGCCTCCACGGGCACACTGACTGGCGCCTGGTGTGGGTCATGCACGGCCAGGGCCAGGACGGCCACGGCCAAAATGCCGCCCACGAGCGCCAGGATGAACATGGCCGGGTAGCCCGAAGCGTCAATGGCCCAGCCGCCCAGCAGCGGCGCCAGCACCCCGGAAGGTGCGGTCAAGGTGTTAGCCAGGCCCACGTAGGCCGGACGATCCTTCGCACTGCCGAATTGGAGCGTAAAGGTGATGCCGACGAGCCAGAAGCAGACACTGCTGATGCCGGTGAGCACAAAGATCACAAACAGCCAGCCCACCGTGGGGGCCTGCAAGGCGACTATCGGCACGATGACGGCCGCCACGGTGCCGGCGATCATGGCCTGACGGTGCCCCCAGCGATCTCCGAGCATGCCCATCAGCGGGTTGGCAACCATCTGCGTCACCATCAGGCTGCCGGTTAAAAGGCCCAAGAGCGCAGGGTCCGCGTTGAATCGCTTGACCGCGTAGACCGTGACGAAAGCACTGGGAATGACGACGATGCTTTGTAGCCACCGACCGATCAGGTACCAGCGGAAATTGCCATCCACGCGCAGGATGGTCCACAACTGGCGGCGGAAAGTGAGCGCACTCATGGCCGGCGGGGTGTCCGTGTCCGGCGGTTCGCGGGTAGCGGCCAGAAAGACCCAGGAGACGCTCATGGCCGCGGCGCACAAAAAGAAACAGACGGCAAAATTGATCGGGTAGGGCTGATCGTTGAGAATCCATCCGGCCGCGACCGCGCTGCCGGTGCCCAACAACGAGCCAAACGCGGCCTGCGTGCCGAAGAACAGGCCCCAGCGTGTGGGGGGCATGGTGCGGCTGATCATGGTCTGCCAGAAGTTAGCCGTCAGGCCGGCGCCCAAACCCTGAAGCGTCAAAAGGGCAAACGTGATGATCAGGGCCTGGGTGGAACTCAAGCGCGCCAGTTGCAGGGCCAGAACGCCGAAGAGGACATACGGAAAGCGCTCAACGATAGTCAGGGTCACAACCGCGGGCTTCAGCCGCGCACGTGAGGCCACGGCGCGCGCCGTGAACACCTGGGGTAACTGCCAAAACACGGTGTGGACCGCCGGAATGAGACCGATGAGCAGAGCCGAATCGGTCAAGTGACTGACGAAAAGGGGAAAAACGGTGACCCAGGAGGCAAAGCCGACACCGAACACAAAAAAGCCGCCATCCAGCACATTGACGGCGAAGTTATAGCGATAATGGCGTAGCACGTAGGCTGACATTCGTGACCATCCTCCCACACAAGAAAACGCCGCCAACTGGCGACGCTTTGCACTCGGCGCCCATTATAGCAGGCTTGCCCCTTCTTGGCAATCAGTCTATAATGGGCTTCCGAAAAAATCCCAATCCGGTGCAAGTCAACGGGGTGCCGTCAACCATGCTTACGATCAAGGCCTTGTGTCAGGGTGAATTTTCCACCTATTCGAACTCCGAACAGATCGGAGATCTCATTGCGCGCTCGGACGCGCTGGTTTGGATAGACATGGTCGCGCCGACGGCGGCGGATCGCCAGGTGCTGCACACGCATTTCAACTTTCACCCGCTGGCCCTGGAAGACATCGAGCATCGCCATCAACGCCCGAAGATCGAGGTTTACGGCCACCATTACTTTATCGTCGTCTACGGCGCGAACCTGAATGCGGATCTGGAGAGCATTGGGTTACGCGAGATCGCCATCTTCCTGGGCAAGAACTACGTCGTGACGGTCCATGCCGAGCCGGCGCCTGAGCTACAAGCCGCGCTGGAGCGCTGGGAACACAGCACCGAGTCTGTCGGTTCGGACCTGGGGGCGGTGTTGTACGCCATTATGGACGGGTTGGTGGATGAGTATTTCCCGCTGATTGACGCCGTGGCCGAACGTGTAGATGTGCTGGAGGAGAAGATCTTCGAGCGTTTCAACCGTGATGCACTCAACGACATTTTCACGCTGAAGAAGGACCTGCTGGCGCTGCGGCGAGTGGTGGGGCCTCAGCGCGATGTCTTCAACGTGTTGATGCGCCGCGACCCGCCCATCTTGCCAGCCGGTTCCGTTATCTATTTCCAGGATGTGTACGATCACACCGTCCGTGTCCTGGACAGCATTGACATCTATCGTGATCTGCTTTCAAGCGCGCTGGATGCCTATTTGTCGGTACAGAGCAACGCCTTGAATGAAGTCATGCGCCGTCTGACCGTGATTTCGACCATCTTCTTGCCGCTCACCTTCTTGAGCGGCTTCTTCGGCATGAACTTCGAAAGCCTGCCGTTTCATGAGCCGCTGGCGTTTTGGTTCAGTATCGGCATCATGGTGTTGACGCCGATCGCCATGGTCCTCTGGTTTCGTTCACAAGGACTCAGCGACTAACTCTTGCCAATTGACCCACCTCAGTTATCTTGACAGCCTGTGGTTGACCATGTAAACTACTTAACGGCGTCTACGTCTTGACCCTCGATCCACGTGTTCTACTCGACCCTCAAGTCGGCGGCGCGTGCACGATTGATTGAACTCAAACCAGTCTCAAGTTAAAGAAAGTTAAAGATAGAAAACGTAAGCGATCCCTCGTGAAGGAGTGTCCCGAACCATGCGTAAACTCAAGGTGGATCTGTCGGCGCTAGATTTTGCTATCGAAGATGTGTCGGGAGTAACCACCTATTATCTCGATACTGTCAATGGCGCAGTCATCCAGGTACGCACTGAAGACCGTCGTACATGGGCCAGGATATATGATGAGCTAAGTCGCCAGCCGAATGTCACCAGCGCAGATTTTGCCGCCACGTTCGCCCAGGTTGCACGGGGTGAGGTCACGTCCGTCTCTCTCCAGGCCGTGCATGAACTGGAAATGAACCTGGGCCAGCGCACTTTGCGCGTGCCGCGTGCCGATTCGCGCAAGAGTTATGAAGATATCGAAGAATTTATCGCCACCGTTGCCGACGAGCCGTTTCGCGACACCTTGACTCATGCCCTCGGTGGACAAGGCGCATTTCGCCGTTTCAAGGAGACCCTGGCCGGCGACCGCCATGAACGCGAACGCTGGTTCCGCTTCAGAAACGCCCACATGCGCGAGCGCATCATCGAATGGCTTTCGGCTTATGACATCGAGCCACTGCTCGGATCCGCACACGAGCCGGAAACTGGCATACCGTCTGTACGAATACGCCTCCTACGCGAGATGTCCGAGTTGGTCCGTTTACTCATGAAGGCGCCGGGCGTCACCCGCATTGCCATGATCGGCTCCCTGGCTACCGAGATCGAAACCCCGCGCGATGCTGATCTCCTGGTATCGGTGGAAGACGAGTCCAACCTGGCAACCCTGGCCAGGCTCGGGCGGCGTTGGCGTGCCTTCGTACAGAGCTTGCATTGCAGTGGTGATATCTTTCTGGCCGATAATCAAGGAAATTACCTGGGCCGCACCTGCCCCTGGAAGGACTGTGGTGCGAATTTCAACCCTCGATGCGATGCTCGGCATTGTGGGCGTCGCCGCTACCTGCATGATGATCTGAATACGATCCGCCTGTCGCGTCAGGTGACTTTGAATCCCCCGGTTGAACTATGGCCTGAAATCGTGCTGCGCGGTCCGGTGCCTCAAGATGTGACTGACGTCTTGCTCAAGCCACTGCAACAGTAACGACCCCCGCTTGCTGGCACGGAACGGGGTGATGCCTTACGGCGCGGTACATTCTTGACCGCTGCCAGACCAGACGATGAGGTGTATATGTCGCTAATCGAGGGAGATACGATCGCCATTCGCAACAGCCGCAAGGTTGCCGCGTGGGGCGTTCATCTGTTCACTGCCAGTGGCGTCGCCTGGGGCTTCCTGGCCCTGCTGGCCATTCAGAATCATGATTGGCTCTTGACGTTTCTGTGGATGGCCATTGCCGTCGCGGTTGACAGCCTGGATGGCACCCTGGCGCGGCGGCTGCAAGTCAAGGGCGCGCTGCCGGGCTTCGACGGTGCGCTGTTGGACAACGTGGTTGACTATCTGACGTACGTGGTGGTGCCGGCCTTCTTTTTGGTTGAAGCGGATCTATTCCCACCCCAGCTGGCCACGACGGGCGCGGTGCTGATCTTGCTGGCCTCCGCTTATCAGTTCTGCCAGGCCGACGCAAAGACCGAAGACCATTTCTTCACCGGATTTCCCTCCTACTGGAACGTCGTCGTGCTCTATCTGTTTCTGTGGGGTCTCAGCCCGCAGGTCAACCTGGCGATCGTGATCGTTTTGGTCATCCTGGTCTTTGTGCCGGTGCGCTATATTTATCCGTCACGCACGCAGGCCTATCGGCACGTAACGTTGGCAGTGCTTTCCGTGTGGGGTGTTTTGACCGTTGCCGCCCTGGCGCAGCATCCGCGTGTGGCCCCCTGGGTCATGCTCGGCTCGATGCTGTGCATCAGCTATTACGTGGCCCTCAGCCTCTACCTGTCCGTTGGGGCCGGCCGGCGGCGCCAGCTTCAGTCGAAGTAGGACCCCAGCGCATCAACCAGCCGCGAGGTGGCGTGGTTGTTGTTCAAGGTGAACACATGCAGGCCAGGCACGCCATGATCCAGGAGTTCGCGACACTGCTCGATGGTATACTCGATGCCGGCTGCTTGCTGCGCGGGGCTGCCGTCCTCATGGCGCAGCAACGCCGCACTCAACGCATCGGGGATGTGCGCCCCGCACAGAGAGGTGATGCGTTGAATCTGCGAAAACCTGGTAATGGGCATGATCCCCGGAACGATAGGCGCCTTGATCCCCGCGCGCGTGGCCTCGTCGCGAAAGCGCAAGAAGTCGGCATTGCCATAGAAGAGCTGCGTCAACACCACTGACGCGCCGGCATCAACCTTGCGCTTCAAGTTTTCCACATCCTGCACTAAATGGCGGCACTCGACATGCCCCTCCGGGTAGCCGGCCACCGCAATGTCCAGTTCAGCGGTATAGCCCTTGATAAACGCCACCAGGTCGTTGGCATAGCGAAAACCGTCGGGCACAGGCGCAAACTGCGCGTCCCCCTGCGGCGGATCACCGCGCAGCGCCACCAGGTTACGCACGCCCTGCGCCAGTACGCGATCCACATAGTCGCGCACATCGTCACGCGAGGAGCCAACGCAGGTGAAGTGGGGCACGCTCATCACCTGGAAACGCGTATGGATCATCTCGACCAGCTCCAACGTTTTCGGGCGGGTCGAACCGCCCGCGCCGTAAGTCACCGAAACGAACGCCGGCCGGTGCGCCACCAGGTGCGTCAGCTCGGTCTGCAGGTTCGCCCAACTCTGCTCTGTCTTGGGCGGAAAAATCTCAACCGAGAGGGCCGGTTTGCGACCCGCGTAGATGTCCTTGAACTGCGTCATAGTTGTCCTTGTCACCTCACTCCCTGTACGAATCAGCCGCTATCATACACCACACACAAGCATTCTTCCAAAACTGACTTGACTTTGACGGGTTCTGGCGCCTGTGGTATGATTGCGCCTACCTCAAAGACTCCCAATCATGATAGAACACAACAATCTGTTTGCTTTTTGCTCCATGGAGGGAAGACTATGCGGAACATTCGTCTTGTTTCTCTATTGTTAGTGGCGGCGCTGCTCCTCGCGGGCTGCGCACAGGTGGCAACTCAGCCTGCGCCGGCGCCCGACGGCCTGAGCGGAGAGATCGCCATTGGCGCCGTCTGGTCACTGACCGGCGCGGCCGCCATCTATGGCCCGTCACAAAAACAGGCGGCCGAGATGGCGGTAGAGGAAATCAACAAGGCTGGCTTGCTAGGCAAAGCCACGATCAAGTTGATAACTGAGGATGATCGCTCAACGAAAGAAGGCGCCATCGCCGCGTTCGAGAAGCTGATCAACCAGGATAAAGTCATCGCCATTTTTGGGCCGACCCTGTCCAACTCGGCCAAGGCCGCCGACCCCATCGCCCAGGAGAAGAAGGTAGTGGTGCTGGCCACCTCCAACACGGCCGCCGGCATCGTCGAAATTGGCGATTTCATCTTCCGCAACAGCTTGCCTGAGGCGTCCGTGATTCCCAACACGATCAAGATGACCAAAGCCAAGCTGGGCTACAAGCGGGTGGCCGTTCTCTACGGTGACGACGACGCCTTTACCAAGAGCGGCTATGATGCCTTCAAGGCTGCCCTGGACGCCGAAGGCATCGAGATCTTGACCACCGAGACGTTCAAAAAAGGTGACACCGACTTCTCGGCGCAGTTGACCAAGATCAAGTCGCTGAACCCCGAGGCCATCGTGGTCTCCGCGCTGGCAGAAGAAGCGGCGGGCATCATGTCCCAGGGCCGACAGCTCGGCATTCCCGATAGCGTTCGTTTCATTGGCGGCAACGGCTTCAACTCGCCCAAACTGGCGCAGTTGGCCGGCGCGGCCGCTGAGGGCGCCATCTCCGGCGCGGCCTGGTTCGTCAACTCCGACGCGCCTGGCAACCAGGATTTCGTCAAGGCCTACAACGCCAAGTACGGCGCCAATCCCGACCAGTTCGCCGCGCAGGCCTATGCCGCGGTCTACATCATGGCCTCGGCCATCAAGAACGCAGGCAAGGCGGAGGGGCAGGCAATTCGCGATACCCTGGCACAGGTCAAGGACGCGGACACCGTGCTCGGTAAGTTCTCCTTCGCCGCCAGCCGCGACCCTGTGCATGCCCCGATCGTGCAGGTGGTCAAGGACGGCAAGTTCGATCTGTTCAAGTAGGGCAGACTGGCACAGTTATGGAACAACTCCCACAGCAGCTCATCAACGGTATCTGGCAAGGGGCTGCCCTGGCACTGTTTGCCATGGGCTACACCCTGGTCTTTGGGGTGCTCGATATCGTCAACCTGGCACACGGCGCCAACTACATGTGGGGCGCGTTCATCGCGTTCTTGTGTGTCACGCAGTTGGGCTGGCCGCTGTGGGTTTCTATTCCGCTAGCCATGATCGGCGCGGGCCTGCTGGCGATTCTGCTCGATCGCCTCGCGTTCAAACCGCTACGCAGCTTGACGATGGGCGGCCTGGTGCTCTGGGCCGGCTTCATCCTTTTACTGCTCGGCATCATCGGCGCCTGGCCCGCGCCCTGGGGGATGATCCTGCTCGGCGCCGGCGCCGCGCTGGCGCTGGCCGGCATCGTGCTTGACTATCGCGCGATCCGGCCGCTGCGCCAGGCGCCGGTGCCGCGCCTGGCGCCGATGATTTCCTCGATCGGCGCGTCCATCATCTTCATCAGCGTGGCGCAGGGCGTTTTTGGTGCGCAGGTCTCCCGCTTTCCCCCTGAGATTTTCCCCACCGCCCCCCTGTCCCTCTTCGGGCGCGCGGTCATTGCGCCGATTCAGGTTCTGGTTCTTGTCCTTGCCCTCAGCCTGATGCTCACCCTGCGCCTGCTCATCGAACGCACATCCCTGGGGCGCGCCATTCGCGCCATCGCCTGGAATGAACGCACGGCCCGCCTGCTCGGCATCAACGTAGACTGGGTGGTGGCGCAGACATTTTTCCTCTCTGGTGCGCTGGCCGGCGCGGCCGGCGTACTGCTGGGCCTGGCCTTCAACCGCCTGGAGCCAACCATGGGCAACGAGGTGGAACTGGCCGGGCTGACCGTCATCATCGTGGGCGGCATGGGCAGCATCGGCGGCGCGGCCGTGGCGGCCTTTCTGGTGGGCATGATTCGTGTCTTGAGTGTGGCCTACCTTGACAGCAGCTTCCGCGATGCCTTCGTCTTTGCCCTGCTCATCTTGGTCCTGCTCGTGCGTCCCAGCGGCATCCTCGGCCGCAGCAGCAGCGTACGCGCCTGATGAGGAGTTGAGACATGCCTGCGTTCATCAGCAACCACATCTCCCTCGTCAACTTCACCCTCATCAACATCGCCCTGGGGCTGAGCATCTACCTGACCCTTGCAACCGGCCTGCTCTCCCTGTCCAATGCCGGCTTCATGGCGATCGGCGCCTACACGGCCGCCATCGTCGCCACGCAAACGAGGCTGCCGCTGGGCGCCGGGCTGGCCCTGGCCATGCTCATCGGCGTGCTGCTGGCCGTACCCTTCGGCTTGATCATCCTGCGCCTGCGCGACATCTACCTGGCGATTGCCACCCTGGGCTTTGGCGAGATCGTGCGCATTATCGCCCTCAATGGCGACAAACTGCTGCGCGCCTTCAGCGGCCAGCCCGACCTGACTATTTTCAACGGCGCCGAAGGCATCACCCTCACCTACCGCACGCCACAGATCATCCTCGGCCTGCCGCACACCACCTGGCCGATCCTGCTCTACGTCCTGGCCTGCATTTACCTGCTGGCCACCCTGCAGCATTCACGCTACGGCCGCTTGATGGCCGCCATCCGCCTGGATGAAGCAGCCGCGTCAACCCTCGGCATCCAGGTGGTGCGCTACAAGCTGCTCGTCTTCGTCCTCGGCGCGGCGTTGGCCGCCGGCGCCGGCGCCTTGAGCACCCCCATCGTACGCGTGATTGATCCGCGCAACTATGTCTTCGGCCGCGCCGTGGACATTCTGGCCTACGCGGTGCTCGGCGGCATGACCCACTGGGCCGGCCCGATCCTGGGCGCCATTCTACTGTCAACCCTGCCGGAGACCCTGCGTTTTTTGCGGGCGCAGCGCGAAGTGATCAACGGCTTGGTCATCATGCTGGCCATCATCTATTTGCCGCGCGGGCTGGCCGATCCACACTTTTGGCGCCGCCTGCGCTTCTGGTCACGCGTGCCCGCCGCGGCGCAGGAGTGAGGGGCCATGCCTGATCGCACCCAGACGCTGCTGCGCGTCGCCGATGTCAGCCGCCAGTTTGGTGGCCTGACCGCGCTCGATCATGTCTCCTTCGATGTCATGGCCGGCGCCATTTGTGGTTTGATTGGGCCGAATGGAGCCGGCAAGACCACGCTCATCAACATCATCAGCGGGCTGACTCCGGTCAACAGCGGGCGCATCACCTTCGACGGCGCGGTGATCAGCGGCCTGCCTGCGCATGACATTGCCCGTTGTGGCATCGGCCGCACCTTTCAGAACATCCGCCTGTTTGGCGACCTGTCGGTGCTGGAGAATGTCATGGTCGGCCACCACCTGCGCCAGCCGGGCGCCATCATCGAGACGCTGCTGCGTCTGCCGCGCAGCCGGCGCGCGGAGCAGGCGACGCAGGCCGCCGCCCTGGGCCTCCTGCGCCGGTTGCGCGTGGAGCACCTGGCGGCGGCCGCGGCCGGGGCGCTCTCCTATGGTGATCAGCGCCGCGTGGAAATGGCGCGCGCCCTGGCGCTGGAGCCACGGCTGCTGCTGCTCGATGAACCGGCGGCCGGCATGATCGCCGCGGAAACTGAGCAACTGGCGCATCTCCTGCTGGAACTGCGCGCGGCCGGCCTGACCCTGTTGGTCATCGAACATCACATGGATTTGATCATGAGCATCTGCGATCAGGTGGTGGTGCTCAACTTTGGCCGCACCATCGCCGCCGGGACGCCGGACCAGGTGCGTCATGACCCCCGCGTCATCGAGGCCTATTTGGGCAATGAAGGCGATGAAGGCCAATGAAGGTCAATGAAGGCCAATGAAGGCAATAAAGAGACCGAGGCGTAGCGAGATCATGCTCACGGTGACGAATCTACAGACAGCCTACGGTGCGATTGCCGCGCTGAAGGGCATCACATTCACGGTGGCACAGGGCAGCGTGGTCGCGCTGGTGGGCGCCAATGGCGCGGGCAAATCCACCACCCTGAACACGATCAGCGGGCTGTTGGCCCCGCGCGAGGGCCGCATCACGTTCGACGCGCAGGATATTACAGGCTGGCGCGCGGATCGGGTGGCTGCCCTGGGCCTGGTGCAGGTGCCCGAAGGCCGCCAAATCCTGGCGCCGCTGAGCGTGGAAGAAAATCTGCTGTTGGGCGCCAACCGGCGGCGTGACCGCGCCCACATTCACGCCGACCTGGAGGCGACCTTTCAGCGCTTTCCGCGGCTGCGTGAGCGGCGGCGCCAGGAGGCCGGTTCGCTCTCCGGCGGCGAACAGCAAATGTTAGCCATCGGCCGCGCGTTGATGGCGCGGCCACGCCTGGTGATGATGGATGAACCGTCGCTGGGGCTGGCGCCGCTGCTGGTGCAGGAGATTTTCCGCATCATCGCCGATTTGAAAGCGCAAGGCGCAACCATTCTCCTGGTGGAACAGAACGCGCGCAAGGCTCTGCAGATCGCCGACTACGCCTATGTCCTGGAGAGCGGGCACATCGTGCAGCAAGGGCCGGCCGCCCAGTTACGCGCAGACCCAGCCATTGTAGAGGCCTATCTCGGCAAAAGCCGCGCGCCAATGCCCACTTCCTGATGAGGGGCATCTGCCGCGAGGGGCGATGCCGATTTTAACGCCGGGGCGCCGGGGCGCCAAGAAAAAGCCCTTGCGTCTCTGCACCTTTGCGCCCTTGCGTTAGAGTCCGCTTGCCCAACGCTCCTTGCGCGACCGCAGCGTTCAGCGTTCCTCGTTCAGCATTTCTCCGATATGACCGACATCATTCATGCGCACGAGGCGCGGCGCCGGTTCGAACACCACCTCGCTGATACCGCAGTTGTCCATCTGGTACCCAGGCCAGCGATTGCCCTGGTTTTCCAGGAGCAGGGCCAGCACGGTGGCCAGGGCGCCGCCGTGACTGAAGATGGCGACGGTCTGGCCTGGGTGGCGGCTGAGGATGGCGCGCACGGCGCGCACGAGGCGCAAGCCGAACTGCATGGCCGACTCACCGCCGGGCGGAGCAAAATGCGGGTCGCTTGCCGTGCGCACCCACATCTGTTTCTCGTCGCGCAGTTCCTCCAAGGTCAAGCCGTCCCACTCGCCCAAGCGATACTCAGACAAGTCGGGGTCAACCTGCACCGGCAGTTCGCCGAGCGCCGTAGCCAGGGCGGCGGCCGTCTGCCGGGCGCGGGTCAGCGAACTGCTGTAGATGACCTGGATAGGCCGGTTTTCGCTCAGCAGGCGGGCGGCCAGGGCTTGGGCTTGCGCCTGCCCGGTGGCGTTGAGCGGCCTGTCGGTGGCGCCTTCCAACTGGCCGTTGACGTTGGCGTCGGTCTCGCCATGACGGATGAAAAGGAGCGTTGTTGGGACGATTGAATTCATGGATTGATTATGTTTCCCCTGTCTCATCTTATTCTATCACGAAAAGGCGCCACGGCGCAACCTGTTCCTGTCCGATTCGCATCATATAAAAATAAGAGTTGACTTTAAGAAAAATAGGATTAAAGTGGTGGGAGCGGTCTTCGAGACCAGCGTCTACACGGAACTGCTCAAACGCTACGGCAGCCAGCAGGTAGGTTACTGGCGGACCACCGACAAGCGCGAGGTTGACTTTATCGTGCGCCAGCCAGGAGTCACCCTACTGATCGAGACCAAGCTCACTTTTCCGCATGGGACACCTCCCCTGCTGAAGGCTGCTGGCGCCGCCGTCGGTGATGCTGTGGCTGAGGTGGAGGATTATCGAGTCGTGGGGCTGTACGGGCGCCCCGCCGAGGATCGGATGATCTACCCCTGGCAGTTGTACTTCTGATATACTGCAAGCGGGCACGAATTGCGCCTTTTTCCTTAGGCGGAAAAGCGAAGTCTATTCCCGCTTGCAGTATAGCATTCAGTTGCATTACCTTGGATCGTCTGAACCATGCTCACGAAGGCAAAGGGGCCAATTCGTGAAAATTCGTGGCAGAGATCATCCTGTTCGATCCCGGCTTGGCCGGGTTAGGTTATGATGGAACTGCCGCCCATCATAACCGCCCGGTTGGGCGACCGATTGATTTGCGACATTCTGATCTGAGGAGGACAAGCCATGAATGGGTTGCACATGAGATTGACTATCGCACTGGGGGCGCTGCTGTTGGCCGGTCTGCTGGTTGTGTTAGCCAGTTGCGGGCCCGGGTGGCCGCCAAGTGTCACGCCAGAGCCGCTGACTGAGGTCGCGCAGCCGCAAGCGATGCCAAGCAGCACAGCGGGACCTATCGTATCACTATTCCAGTCTCCTATCCAGACGCCGACGCCTATCCCCACGCCGTGGATCGAGCCGCCCCCACCGACCCGGCGACCGACGCCCACCATTCCGCCTGTGCCCACGCGGCTGCCCACGCCGGTGGTGACCCGCATCCCTACCGCGGTGCCGCCCATCATTCCGCTGCCACCGGGAGAGCCGGAACCATACACCATCGTCTATCGAGAGGGCAGTGTGGTGCGAGCCGTGGACAGCGACGGCCGCAACGACCGGGTGGTGATAGACATTCCTGCCCAATTATCGCGCTTTCTGGTTGACCGCAGCTTCCTGGTGGGCACCTGGGCCAGTCCTGCGCCCGATGGCAGCCGACTGGCGCTGGTGGCAAGCGATTTCGAGAACCTCGATACGTTACCGAGGGGGAAACAGGTTGAATTCGCCATCTATCTCCTCGATCCGGCGACCAGGGACCTGCGATTGCTGGTGGAAGACGGCGTCAAGCCGGTGTGGTCACCGGATGGTGCTCGCATTGCCTATCGCAGCACCCGAACCCAGGGGTTGTGGGTGGTAGATGTGGCCACAGGGGACACTCAAGAACTGTTCGCTGTAGGCTATCCCGAAACCGAGCATCAGGCCGATTGGTTCACATGGTCACCCGATGCGCAGAGAATCGCCGTGGTGAAGAACTGGGGCGGTGTCGCCAATGTAGGGGGTATTTGGATCGTCAATGTGGGCAATGGCGGCGAGTCTCGTCAAGTAGTTTCAATGGAGATGAACGCCTTGGGTCTCGAGTGGTCTCCTACTGGTAAGGACGTTTTGTTCCGATCAAGGAAAGGTGAACGACTAACTCCCGGACGACCGCTTAGCATTTGGATTGTCGAAGCAGACACCGGAGTACAGCGGCAGTTGACTCGAAACATGAGCGCTGGCGGCGGCGCACCAGTCTGGTCGCCGGATGGCAATTGGATTGCTTTTGCAGGAACGAATCTATTGGAAGGCGAACCCTATCAATATGACCTTTGGCTGATTAGCAATGATGGGAATGCACTCGCACGCCTGAATAATGACCCTGCTACTGACCTGAACCCAGTCTGGACACCGGATGGGCAGCGGATAGTATTCTACAGGGAAGGCGACGGGATTTGGGATGTGACCCTCAGAGACGGTTCACTCAGGCAAGCCTGGGATCACGATGTCGTATCGTTTCTTCTCTTGCGATAGATTTCGACTCATCGGCGCACAATCAGAACCTGTGTGGAAGTCACTGACAATGCAAGGCTCTCATTCAAGAGGTGATTCTTATGATCAAGCATTCTCACCCACGACATTACGTCATCTATGGCTTGCTTATTCTTGCTGTTACTGCGGCTCTTATGGTCATAACCGTATATGCTGCCTATTCTATCCGAAGGCCCATCACTGATAACGGTGGCATCGTCAATCAAGTCTACTTGTATGGAGAAGAATCTGGTGGCCAAGTTCATAGAGGTGTAGACTTCCGGCATGGAACAGGTACCAATGTTCGGTCTACCGATGATGGAAGAGTAATGGCCGTTAACGAGGATGTGCGTGACAATCAAAACACAGAGGGTGCATTTGGCAACTACGTGATGATACGGCATGCTCGAATGCACTACGATCGTGCAGTGGGTCAAATGGCCTATGTGTACTCAATCTACGCGCATCTGAAGTATAACAGCATAAGCGTCAATGTTGATGATACTGTCAGTGCCGGACAGGTAATTGCCCAGTCCAATAGCACGGGTAATAGCACCCTTTCTCATCTTCACCTGCAGGTCAATCTTTCCACGGATCTCAACCGTACTGACCCAGAGGATTGGGAGTGGTCGCAAAACACCTCGCGCAATCCTGAGCTGTGGTTGGAAGCGTTCAATAATAGCGGTGTTCAGACGACCAGCGCGATAGGCAAACTCACCGATGTCAACGGTAATCCTGTTGGCGGCAAGCTGATCTGGGGAATGGAGAAGCCCCTGGCAGCGGAAGGGGACCCGGCGCACAATTTCCTGACAGCACAGACCTATGCCTACGCCTGGGCCAATGCGGACGACCTGCTTGTGGAGAATTTTGGCACTACGGATGTTCAACCGGGTACCTACCATCTCTATGCGCGCTATCCCAACGGCGCCCTGTATGAAGACCTGGGCAACCACACCTTTGTGGCGGGTCGAACCACCTTCATCGGACTGTATCCCGCTTATCTGCCGGACGTTCTATCCAACTACTACGGCTGGAACTCGACCATCCTGGTGCGCAACAACAGCCAGGTGAAGGTAGCCCAGGTCAACACCAGCTTGCTCGCCGACGATGAGTACGGGGTAGACCGACAGAATACCGACTTCATTGCGCTCAACGGCACCAGGGAGGTGCGCTTCTCCAACTATTGCTTCTATTGTCGGGGCTCCAGCCTGGCGGTGAGCAGCCAGGACCAGGCCGTGATCGTGGAGAATCGCTATAGCGGCGGCGATTATGGGGATGGCAGCGCGGCGGTTGCGTACAGTGCTTTCGACGCGGGTAGCGCCGCGATGTACCTACCCTATGCCGTCTACTACCCGGATGCGGTCACCGGCGGCGTGCCTTTCGTCCAGTATTCCCGCTTCACGGTGCAAAACGCCACCACCGCAGCCGCCAGCCTGCAGCTCACGTACATCAACCGCGGCGGTGTGACCGACTTCACGCGCACCGACACCCTGCTGGCGAACGGCCTTCGCGCAAGCCAACAGGTGTATTGGCCTGTCTAGCAGGCGCCAACTGGGCAACGGTCAGCAACTGCTGGCCGATAGCTATCTCAGCAGTCTTCAGGTCGTAAGCCGCTTGTAGATTGAGCCAGTATTGCGGCGATTGGTCCAGTGCGCGACCGAAAAGCAGTGCAAGTTCCGCCGTCACCGGGCGTGTGCGATTGACGACATACGACACGCGCATAGGCGATACGCCAATGGCGCGCGCAAACTGTGCCTGTGAAATGCCAAGTTCATGCAGTATCTCAAGCAGAAACTCGCCGGGGTGAATGGGCGGCAAACCACTACTGATCATAACAACCTCTTCTCAGTGATAATCAACGATTTCGACGTCAATAGCGTCGCCATTCTCGAAACGAAAACAGACCCGCCACTGGTCATTGATGCGGATGCTCCACTGTCCGCTGCGGTCATGCCTCAGTGCCTCTAAGCGGTTCGACGGTGGTAGGTGTAGATCCTCGATGCGCGTGGATGCATTCAGTTGTGTGAGCCGCATCGCTGCACGAGCGCGAATCTCGGTTGGGAGACGGCGTGACCTGCCGGTGGTGTAGAAGTATTCCGTTTCGTCATCAGCGAATGATTGAATCACAAGATATATCATAAACGAAATGTTTATGAGTGTCAAGCAACGGCCGCGTCACATCGAGCCTTGACATGGCGCCAAACTGCTCCAAAACTCGTTGATTTTTTCCCCTAAAAACACCCATTTGTAGCCAGTTTGTAGCCACCTCCGTGCTATACTTTAGGGTGTGATGGAACTGCCGCCCATCATAACCGCCCGGTTGGGCGACCGATTGATTTGCGACACTCTGACCTGAGGAGGACAAGCCATGAATGGGTTGCACATGAGATTGACTATCGCACTGGGGGCGCTGCTGTTGGCCGGTCTGCTGGTTGTGTTAGCCAGTTGCGGGCCCGGGTGGCCGCCAAGTGTCACGCCAGAGCCGCTGACTGAAGTCGCGCAGCCGCAGGCGATGCCAAGCAGCACAACGGGACCTATCGTATCACTATTCCAGTCTCCTATCCAGACACCGACGCCTGTCCCCACGCTGTGGATCGAGCCGCCCCCACCGACCCGGCGACCGACGCCCACCATTCCGCCTGTGCCCACGCGGCTGCCCACGCCGGTGGTGACCCGCATCCCCACCGCGGTACCGCCCATCATTCCGCTGCCACCGGGACAGACCGCATCGTATACGATTGCTTTTCGTACCGGTAATCTTATTCGCGCTATCCGCAATGATGGTACGAGCGAGCGCGTGCTAATAGATGTTCACGCCCAAGTGCCACTCTTTTTAGCCAGCCAAGATATGGGTGTTGACACATGGGCCAATCCGTCACCAGATGGAACTCAACTTGCCTTAGTATTGAGCAACGTAGAAAGTCGGACATCCTTAAGTAAAGGTGAAGCACCCGAATATAGCATCTATCTATTCGATCTTCGAATGGGGATCTTGCGGCAGCTGGTGCAGGGTGGAATCGAACCGGTTTGGTCTCCTGGCGGCGCGCGCATCGCCTATCACAGTACTCGGACTCAGGGCTTGTGGATTGTGGATGTGGCGACCGGGGATCGAGGCGAGATTTATCCGGTTGATCGAGAAAATGAACATAAAGCCGTCAATTTCGCTTGGGCGCCCGGTGGACAGCGTTTGGTCTTGGTGGACAGTGTTTTTCGGCGGTCTGCCACGATGGTGGTCGTTGAGGCAGACGGTGGAGGATCTGTTCCTGTGCTGGTGTCACCACAGGCACCGGAACTGTACTTTCCACAATGGTCGCCTAATGGCGATAAGATTCTGTATGTCTCTCTGTTAGGCGAGAGATCAGGTCCTGATTATCCTTACAACTTGTGGATTATGAACCCTGATGGATCCAGACAAACCCAACTCACGCGAGACATTGACGTGACCGCGGGGATTCCCCGTTGGTCTCCTGATGGAAATTGGATTGTATTTACCGGAATTCGATATTATGAAGAGCCCCAACCCCTTACCGACCTGTGGCTTATCGATAGGACAGGAACCGAGCTGAAACATCTAACCTCGAATTTTACGAGCGCCAGCAACGAATGGCTGGCGACCTGGTCTCCAGATGGCACCCAACTGATCTATGTTACTGATTTAAGGAGGGTGTGGACTCTCTCGCTGAGCATTGGAGTGCAAACCGGGCTTTCAGCAACGCCTGATTTCATCGTTCTTTCTTCGTTAGACTATTAGGAGGCAAGAGCAATGACAAACACACTCGTAGAAAAGCAGTTCAGAATAAGTGTACTTATCGCTGCATTCCTGGTGTTACTGATGGCAGCGCTTATTGGTGACATTTACGCAGCATACCAAATTCGACGCCCGATCACTGACAATGGTGGAAAGATCAACCAGTATTATTTGTATGCTGAGGAGTCCGGTGGAAGCACGCATAAAGGCATCGACTTTCCCTACCCAAACGGCACCAGCGTATACGCTGTCGCAGACGGTACGGTTGTCCAACTGCGTGAAGATAGACCGGATGGAGACAGAAGCACCGCTTGGGGCAATTTTGCGCTCGTGCGTCACAATCAGCGACACTATGATCGTACATCGCAACAGATGGCTTACGTCTACTCCGTGTATCTTCATCTCAAACAATGGAGTGTACCAGTACAGGTGGGCAACGTCGTATACGCTGGCCAAACCAAGATCGGTGAAGTGGACGACACCGGTAGTTACTCGCAGGGAAATCACCTACACCAGCAGATTGTTGTTCATCCTGAGTCAGACAGACAGCTGGAGCCTAACACACTCGACTCAGAGGCCCGGTCGCGGAACCCTGAACTCTGGCTTGAATCATTCAATAACGGCGGGACCCAAACAGCGAACGCAGTAGGCAAAGTGACCGATGCCAATGGAAACCCAGTCGGCGGATTGCGAATTCATGGCATACAAAAACCTGCCAATGCCACTTGGGGGAGCTATGGTTGGTCACAGACCTATGCCTACACCTGGGCCAATGCGGACGACTTGGTGGTGGAGAATTTTGGTACCACCGACGTGCAGCCGGGGACCTACCACCTCTATGCTCGCTATCCTAACGACACCCTCTATGAAGACCTGGGCAACCACACCTTCGTCGCGGGCCGGACCACCTTCATTGGTCTGTATCCCGCCTATCTGCCGGACATCCTATCCAACTACTACGGCTGGAACTCGACCATCCTGGTGCGCAACAACAGCCAGGCCAAGGTAGCCCAAGTCAACACCAGCTTGCTCGCTGACGACTGGGTACACCGGCAGAATACCGACTTCATTGCGCTCAACAGCACCAGGGAGGTGCGTTTCTCCAACTATTGCGCCTTTTGTCGCGGCTCAACCCTGGCGGTGGCCAGCCAGGACCAGGCCGTGATCGTGGAGAATCGCTATAGCGGCGGCGATTATGGGGATGGCAACGCGGCAGTCGCCTACAGCGCTTTCGACGCGGGTAGCGCTGCGATGTACCTGCCTTACGCCGTCTACTACCCGGATCCGGTCACCCACGGCGTGCCTTTCGTCCAGTATTCCCGCTTCATGGTGCAAAACACGACCACCGCGGCCGCCAGCCTGGAGCTCACGTACATCAACCGCGGCGGCGTGACCGACTTCACGCGCTCCGACACCCTGGTAGCGAACGGCTTTCGCAATTACGACTTGCGTGATCCAGGCGGTGCAGTGCCGGATCTGAGGCAGACGGACTACTACAATACTCAATGCGGAACGTTGGCCGGCTGCAACTGGACCGGAGCAGTCAAGGTTACCTCGACCAACGGCCAGCTCATCACTTCTGTGCTGACCAACTACTGGCGCTGGTATGTGGCGGCTTACAACGGCGTCAGCGGTGGCGCACGGCCGGTCTTTGCACCTTCCATAGAGCGGCGTTGCACCGACTGCAATCCCAACGCAGGAAGCTGGCAGGGCTTCTCGATCACCATCGTGCAAAACCTGGGCAGCAGCAATGCCAACGTGACCCTGCGCTATCGCAATGCCGCTACCGGCAACGAAGACCTGACCATCTCCGGTCAAACCATCACACCGAATGCGGCCAAAGGCTTCAACACCAAGACGGGTGGCAATGTCGAGGCCAGCGTCTACAGTGTTCTGGGAGGCGCATGGGCAGGCGCTGTCATTGTTGAGTCCAATCAGCCGCTGGCAGTAGCGCAGATCACCCTCCGGCCGGACAACAACGTGGCTGGCGCCTATACCGGCGTTCACAGCGGACTGGCGAGCACGAACACCTACCTGCCGGGTGTCTACCAGAAGAACACCGCCTACACTTCTTGCCCGTCCAGTGAAAACCAGTGGGATCAGTACTCCATCTTGCGCATCCAGAATCCAACTACCAGCAATGCCACTGACGTGGACATCTATTACTACGACCAGAACGGCACGCTGACGTTCCAGGAGTCGAACTTGACGATCGTCGCGGGCAGATCGCTCAGCCGCAATACCCGCAACCATTGTGCTACGATTTCTTTGGGCGGCAACTGGACAGGTTCGGTACGGATTCAGTCTAACCAACCACTGGTAGCCGTGGCGGAGACGCTCAAGAGTGGACAGTGGCTGGCCAGCTACAACAGCATCAACCGGTAGATGGCCTGCGCTTTTCCGGTCAGTCGCTCATGCTCCTGCGGGGGCGATTTCGCAGAAAACGCCAGGGGCGCCAGTTGCCAACTTGCGTCACAATCTAACTTGGGATTTTCGATTCAATGCGCCGATGAAAACCTCGAACGGCGCCAGTGTCAGATGGCGCAGGGCCTGCGGGCCGGCCGGGCGCTCGTGGCTGGAAAACAGGCATTGCACCTGTCCGGCCGCCAGATCGAAGGTCAGGTCTTGGGCCTGGTCCGCCATGTTGAGCACCACCAGGCAACTTGCCTCCGTCTGGTCGAGCTGACGCAGGAAGGCGAGATAAGTGTCGGCCGATTCGTGCAGCGGGACGTAGGCGCCCGTTTGTAGCGCGGGGGTTTGCCGGCGCACGGCCAGCAGGCGGCGATAGAAGTTGAGCAGCGAAGCAGGGTCGTCAGCCTGCTCGGCCACGTTGACCACCTGGGCCGCGTTGGGGTTGACCGGCAGCCAGGGCTGCACGCTGGGCGGACAGAAGCCGGCCTGGGGCGCAGGCGTCCATTGCAGCGGCGTGCGACATTTGTCGCGCCCATGATGGGCCGCATGCGCCACGGCGACCTCCGCCGGCAAGCCGAACTCCGCGTGCGCCATCTGGTAGAGCTGCAGGCCGAGCAGGTCGCGGAACTGACTGACGTCGTCGAGCAGCAGGTCGGTCATGCCGATCTCCTCGCCGTTGTAGAGAAACGGGGTGCCTTGCAGGGTCAGCACCAGGGCAGCCGAGAGCCGCGCCAGCGCCGCGTCGTGTTTGCCGTTGCCAAAACGGGTGTAGACGCGGGACGAGTCATGGTTGCCCAGGGTGTTGCACGGCCAACCGCCGGCGGGCAGTGCGGTCAGGCGAGCGGCCTGATTGGCGCGTACCCAGGCTGGCGTCAGGCGCTCGGTTTGCATGAGCGGAAAATTGAAAACCAGGTGCAACTCGTTGTGGCCGTTGCCCATGTAGGCGATGTCGTCCGTTTCGCCCACGAGCATGGCGCCGGGATAGGCGTCAATCATCGTGCGCAGATCGGACATCAGCGCATGGACGCCCGGCTGATCCACCTGGTGCTGGTACATCAGGCGCCATTGCTCGACGACCTGCTGGCGCTGCTCGTCGCTGGAGGCCAGGGCCATCAGCGCGAACAGATCACGCTGACTCATCTGCGTGGTATGATCGGTCAGCGCAGGGTCTTCGAAGAGGGTGTTGATGGCATCCAGGCGGAAGCCGTCCACGCCCAGGTCGAGCCAGAAACGCGCGGCCGCGAACATCGCCTGCCTGACAGCCGGATGGCGCCAGTTGAGGTCGGGCTGCTGCTTGAGGAAGTAATGGTAGTAGTAGAGGCCCAGCTCTGGCACAAATTCCCAGGCCGAACCGCCAAAGGCTGAGTTCCAGTTATTGGGCGGCCCGCCGTCGCGGCCGGGATGCCAGACGTACCAATCGTGATGCGGCTGCTGACGGCCGCGGCGGGCGTCCTGGAACCAGGGGTGCTGATCGGAGGTGTGGTTGAGCACCAGGTCGAGCACCACACGGATGTCACGCTGATGGGCGGCGTCGAGGAAGTGCGTGAAATCGTCGAGCGTGCCGTACTCTGGCGCCACGCCGGTGTAGTCGGCCACGTCATAGCCGCAATCCAGCAGGGGCGAGGGGTAATGCGGCGAAAGCCAGATCGCGCCGATGCCCAGGTCTTGCAGATAGTCGAGGCGACTGTTGATGCCGGCCAGGTCGCCGATGCCGTCGCCGTTACTATCGGCAAAGCTGCGCGGGTAGATTTGGTAGAAGACGGTCGTTTGCCACCAGGGTTGTGCGCCCGTTGGCGAGAGTTGAGAGTGGTTGGTCATTGGTCGCCTTTCAGCTTGTGGGCAGGCTCACGGTCTCTCCGGCGGTGTAACGCTCCTTGCGACTGGCGTCCCACACCGTTACCCCGCCGCTGCCCGCGACCGTCAAGATGCTATCCATGCAGATCAGGGCGGTGTTGCAGTCAATGCCCACGAGCGTATGCCCGTTGCCCAGGACAAAGTGCAGGATGTTGGTCATGAGGTGCGATATCTCGTCGAAGTGCGGCAGGATGATGGCGTTGGGCAGATAGGCCAAGCCGGGCTGACAGACGGGCGGCGGTGGGAAGCGGGGAATGTGCTCGCCCCAGATCATGGCGCCGGCGCTGCAGCCGGCCACGACCCCGCCGGTGTCCAGGACGTACATGATGGCGTCGAAGACCGGGGTGCCCACGAGAACATCGTACAGGTAGGTGGCTCTGCCGCCGGACAGGTAGACGAAGTTGGCCTCGGCCACCTGGTCGGCCAGGCGGGTATCTTGGGCGCTGGCGCGATCAAATACGGGCAGTGACTGCACCTCTGCACCCAGGCGGGTGAAGTGGTTGATGCCCAAATCGGCCCAATAGCGCAGGCGCTCCTCGCTCTCCGCGCCGGCCGCCGTGGGTAGGCAGACCACACGCTGGGGCGCGGGCAAGCGGCTGAGCAAGAAGCGGTCTATCGCTTCGACGACTGGTAGATATTCGCCGGCGCCTAGCAGCGCCAGTGTACCATTGAAGGTTGGTGTCATGATACCTCGCTAATAATGAAAATGAATGGGCCATTATTCCAAAACCGAGCATGACCACGATCATGGTGAAGAACAGGATGGTGATGTTGCGATTCTTGCTGAGATTCTTCATGCGTTGGTCAGGCTGAGAGTGTCGTTGCGGCGCGGCGCCGCGCCAATTCCCGCAGCGTTTCTTCATGATTTTCTTTGGTGATGGGGAATTTGTACACCAGGTAGATGCCGGCCGCCAGGATGAAGGCGGGAATGGGGCCGATCATCAGACGAATGGCGAGCAGCGTGCTGTCCGGCTGCACGATGAGTGTGGTGGCGCCTTCGGGCGGCGTGATGTAACCGGTCCAGTTGAGCACCTGGCTGACCAGGAAGAGGCCGAGCGCCAGGCCGAGCTTCTGCAAGAGTACGAAGAAGCCGTAAAACGCGCCCTCACGCCGCTTGCCGGTTTCCAGTTCGTCCAGCTCGATCACGTCGGGCAGCATGGCCCAGGGCACCAGGTAGGCCGTGGCCACGCCAACGCCGGCCAGCGCGCCCAGCGCGATGATGACCCAACTGGGCCAGTCCGGCTGCACCAGGAAGAGGGCGAAGGCCACGACGATCCAGAAGATCATGCCGCGGTAGTAGACGCCTTTCTTGCCGGTGCGGCGGCTGACGGCCGTCCAGATGAAGAGCCAGATGAGCGCGCTGCCCTGCACCGCCAGAATCACCACCGGCACCAGGCCGGGCTGGCGCAGCCAGTAGGTCATGTAGTAGATGACGATGGTGGAGACTGTTTGCACCACCAGCCAGGAGAGCAGGTAGATGCCGGTAACATAACGAAAGGCGCGATTTCTGAAGGTGATCTTGAGGCCATCGAAGAACGGGATCTCCTCCTGTTCCGACTCCTGATGGCGTTCGTAGGTGCCCCAGAAGGCGAAGAAGAAGGGCAGGGTGGCGCAGATGGCCCAGACGCCGGCCGACACGGCATAGGCGCCCTGGATGCCCATGCTCGGCTGCACGGCGTTGACGATGAGGGGATGCAGGACCGCGGCAATCAGGCCGCTGCCGATGGAGAAGGCAAAGCGAAAGGAGTTCAGGCTGGTGCGCTCGTCGTAATCACGCGTCAGTTCGGGCGTCAGCGCGGTGTACGGCACGTTGACCACCGTGAAGGCGGTGTCCAGGAGCAGAGAGACGACCAGGTAGTACCAGAATTTGCCATTGTTGCTGACCTGCGGTACAAGAAAGAGCAGGAAAAAGGTCAGGCCGAAGGGAATGGCGCCGAACAGGAACCAGGGCCGGCGGCGGCCCCAGCGCGTCTTGATGCGGTCCGAAAGCACACCCACAATGGGATCATTGACAGAATCCCAGATTTTGGTGAGCAGCAGGATGACGCCGGCCACGGCGGGATTAAGGCGGGCCACGTCGGTCAGGAAAAAGAGCAGGAAAAAGGACATGATGGCGGTGGCGATGGCGGGGCCGACATCTCCCGCGCCGAACGCCAATTTGGTGACGAGAGGGACCTTTTCGGTTGCTTCAGCAGGCGGACGCACGATGAATTCCTCCAGCAGATGGAATCGGGCTTTGCAGCGCCGATGGGCGGTTGGGGGCAGACGATGGATTGGGGGAGTTTACTCCAAATTGACACACAAGGCAATTTGGGGCTTTACGCGGTGCTTGACGCACTGCGTCATGTATGTTACACTAAAATCAGTCAGCAAGAATAGATTTTCGACCGCCGGAGAAGGGGAATGACCTATGACGACACCTGGAATGACTGTCCTGGAGGAAAGCACGCTTGCCGTCGCGTCAGGGGATGAATCGGCCGCGATACAGGCGCCGACTGTCTCGGTTGGCGATCTGGCCTTACCCGATGTCGTCGCGCTGCTGCACGGCGACGACAAGGACCGGCAAGCGCAGGCCGCGGCCAGGCTGGCCGACATTGGCCTGCACCGGCCGGCCACACTGGCGCCGGTGGTCCCGCAACTGCTGGCCGCGCTGACCGACTGGGACGACCTCGATGCGCATCGGGATGTCGTGCGCGCGCTGGAGGCGGTGGCCGACTGGAGCTTGAAACCTCTGCGCAGCGCGCCGGAGATGGCAGCGCTGCGCCGCGCCCTGTGGGATCAGCGCAGCGCTGCCGCCCGCGCCTTTGCCGCGCAGACCCTGGCGCGGCTGATGGCCGGCGATCAAGACCTGCTACAAGAAGCCTGGGAGGAGCTGGCGCAGGCCATCGGCCATCAGGCCAACACGCACCAGGTGGACGGCATGTTGGAGGGGATTCGCACCCTGGCGGGCAGTGCATCTGGTCGCCCGTGGCAGGCGCAGATACGGGCGTTGGCAGAGCCGTTCAGCACCCATTGGAAACCCCAAGTGCAGACGATGGCGCGTCACATTCTGGATGACCTTGAACACAACAGCGCGCTGCCGCCCTATCTGCGTGCGCTGAAAGTTCAAAGGCCGCACCAGCCGCCGCCGCCGGCCTTGCCTGAGACAGAAGCACCCGCCCCAGGCGCCCAGTATGTTTCCTTACGCGACCTGTGCCAGTTGCCGTTGCCTGAGCAGATCAAGGCCTTTCGCCCTTTGATTCCCAACCTGCTGCTGACCACCTGTGAGATTGACGAACAGTCACTGCGCGACCGGCATGGCGACTTCGCCCTGCGCCTGGCCACCAACGCCAACAGCGCCATGGTCGAACTGACGATCTGGCGCCAGCGCGGGGATCAAGACCCGGCGCTGCTCCTGCACTTTGGCGAGACCAGCAACGGCCAGTTGCAAATCTACCTGGTGGTGGTCAACAACCTGGACGCAGAGCGGTTCGACATTGATTACGACAGCGCAGGACATCCCACGCTGTTGGGGTTAGTGGCGCGCAATCTGGCTGCAGAAGAGGCCGCTCTGCGCGCCGGCCTGACGCCCGGGCAGGTGCGCGCCGGGCTGGGGCTGGTCAGCCGCCGCCTGCTGCCGCGCGTCGAACGGTTGGCGGCCGCGTGGGGCAAGCAGTACATCTTTGCCCAGCCGCTGGCCTATCACAACGCCATCCTGCTGGAGCGCTGGGGCTTTTTCTACCTGACCGGTCAGCGATTCATGGAAGACCTCGATCGGCGCTTTCGCGACGGCGACCTGGCCGGCCGCCTGGATGGCAGCACTTTCCGGCCGCTGGACGCCGGCCGCACCGTGCGCGGGCGCAGTTGGGCGATTCATGACGGCATTTTGGGCGAACCGTGGCCCGAGCTGCACATGGCCCGCCGTGTGGGCCGCCTCAGCCAGGTGTGTACGTTTGCCGACGCTGCCTTCTGACGCTCCCCCCGTAGGTCACGCCTCCGGCGTGACGGCGCTGTCCGCGGCGGAGCATGGTTTGCTGACGGGAAGATATTTCAACGCGAAGACGCGAGGGCGCAAAGGCTCTATCTGATTGCGAGTAAAGCAACATTAGTGTTGCTAAAGTTGACAACACCGGCGCATTGTAGTAAAATGATGGCTGTTCCGAACAATCACGAAAGAAAACAGAACGAAGGAGAAATCACCGATGGCTCATACGCTTCCACCTTTACCCTATGCATACAACGCACTGGAACCATTCATTGATGAACTGACGATGCAGATTCACCACGACAAGCATCATCAGGCCTATGTCACCAACCTGAACAACGCGCTGGCCAATGCGCCCGAACTGGCCGAGAAACCGCTGGAGGCCCTGCTGGCTGAGATCGCCGGCGTGCCGGAGAGCATCCGCACGGCTGTGCGCAACAACGGCGGCGGGCATCACAATCACAAGCTATTTTGGGAGATCATGGCTCCCGGCGGCCGCGGGGAACCGACCGGCGCGCTGGCCGAGGCCATTGCCGGCACGTTCAACAGCTTTGCCGATTTCAAGACCAAGGTCACGCAGAACGGCGTTACCCGTTTTGGCAGCGGCTGGTCATGGCTAGTGGTGGACGGCAAGCACAAGCTCGCCGCCTATAGCACAGCCAACCAGGACAGCCCCCTGATGGACGGGCACACCCCGATCCTGGGCATTGACGTGTGGGAACATGCCTACTACCTGAAGTATCAGAACCGCCGGCCCGACTACCTGGCCGCGTGGTGGAACACCGTCAACTGGGACGAGGTCAGCAAGCGCTTCGCAGCCGCAATGGCCTGATAGTTCCATTTTTTCAACGCCGGGGTGCCGGGACGCCAAGACGCCGGGACGCAAAGGGTTTTCAAGTAACCCTTGCGTCTCCTGCGCCTCTGGCGTCTTTTGCGTTAACGGGATTTGCTCACACAGGGACGCCAAGACACAAAGGAGTATTCTCTGATTCCTTTGTGTTCTTCGTGTCTTTGTGTGAGATTTCTTTCTTGGTCACACAGGGACGCCAAGACACAAAGGAGTATTCCTTGGTTCCTTCGTGACTCCCTGTCGTCACCCGAATTTGCCTCTTGACAGATCGCCGCGCGCGTGGTATGCTGTGACCAGCCACAAGCATGCCCCCCGCCTTCCGAGTCGTCTCCCGCCGTCGGAAGTCCCCGGCGAGAGTTCTCTCTCCCGCCCGCGACCTCCTTACAGCAGTCAGGAAAATGTCCCTGACCCCAGCCGTTTCGATTGCTGCACGAAAGGAGTCCGTTGTCATGTTACGCTGGTGTTCTACTTTCTCTCTCCTCTCTTCTCGACATTCTGCTCGCGGCCGGCTCGCGCCGCGCCTGTCGTCGTTGGTTCATCTGTTGGTAGTATTCAGCCTGCTCTTTTCCACGGCGGCTGCTGCTACCCCCCCCCCCCCAGATAAATACCGCTACTAAACCCATGTCCCCTGATCCCAATTTCGATCTCATTTCCGATCCTGGTGCGACGCCCGCGCCTGCGCCGGTGCAGTTGACGCTGGCCGCGGCACCGCGGCAGGTCGAGCCGGCCGGGGTGGTCACCTACACCGTGGTCATCACCAACACCCTGGCCGACCGCGCCCTGAGCGGGCTGGTGGTGAGCGATACCCTGCCGCTGGAGCTGGCCTATTGGCCGGCCGGGGAGGGGGATTTCAGCTACCTGGAGGCCGAGCGCCGGCTGGAGTGGGTCATCGGCCAACTGGCCGCGGGCGCGACGCTGACCGGCACGTTCCAGGCGCAGGCGCTGGGTGCGGTCAGCGGGCAGGTCATCACCAACACCGCGGCCATCGTGAGCGAGGAGGTGGGCGCAGGGGTGACGGCCAGCGCTGCGATCACGATCACCGCGGCGCCCTGCCTGGGCGAGGACTGCGCGCCGACGCCCACGGCCGAACCGCCGACCGCCACGCCGACGGCCGAGCCGCCGCCCTGCCAGGATGAGGAGTGTACACCGACGCCGACGGCCACGCCACCGAGGATGAGGAGTGACGCCAACGCCGACCGCCACCTGGACGCCGACGGCGACGCCAACGCCGACGGCTGCACCGTCACCCCTGCCAGGATGATGAGGGGTGTACGCCGACGCCGACGCCACCTGGACGCCGGGGCCGGGGCCGGATGAGGTGTGGGTGATGCCTGATCAGGAGAGCCGGTTGCAGAGCAGCGATGGGCGGGTGGTGCTCACGATTCCGGCTGGTACGGTCAGCGCACCGACCCTGGTGCGCTACACCCGCACGAGAGCGATCCCGATCAGCCGGCGAACCTTGATTTCCTGTTCGAGTTGAGCGCCACGGAGATGTCGGGACTGCCGGTGACACAGTTTGCGGTGGGGTTGACGCTGCGCTATCGCGATCCGGCGGCTGGCGATGAGCAAACGCCCTGGCCACCGGGCGCTTCGCTGTTCTTCCAGGATGCGGCCGACGGGCGTTGGGTGGTCTTGCCAACGAGCATGGATCAGGAGCAAAGGCGGCTGATCACCACCCTGACCCATTTGACGCTGTTTGCGCAAGGCAACGCCATTGTGCCAGAGCCTGCGCCGGGGATCGAAGGGGTGCAGTCGCAGTTGTACAACGGGGCCTGGACCGTGAGCTACCCGATCGCAGCGCCGCCGGGGCCGGGCGGACTGGCGCCTGGGCTAAGCCTGGACTATAGCAGCCGCAGCCTGGCCGGCGCCGGTCATCATCAACTGGCCGGGTGGGGCTGGGACATCGGTGGGTTGAGCTACATCCTGCACGATTTGACTCCAGACGGCATGGGAAAGTACACCTGACCCTGAACGGCGTGACCCATGAATTGGAGAAACACGGCGAGATTTTCTACAGCGTGCAGGACCCCTTCCTGAAGATTCGCCGGCCCACCGCTTCCAACCCTGACTATCCAGTCGATGGAAGTTTTGACCCCAGTACGCCGACGCCCTTCAAGACGATTGATCTGCCCCAGACGCCGGCGCTGTACAACCGGGACAACCTGGTGTGGGAGGTGACGACCGAGGGCGGCATTACCTATCACTTCGAGCCGGCGCTGTATGTGCGCGATTGCAGCAATGGAGACTGGACGCCTTCGGAACTGCGGGTGGTGCATCGCTTCACCAAGTGGGTGTTGACCGAGGTGCGCGACACCACGCCAACGACGCCTAATCGTCTGACGTTCAGCTATGACTATGAGGGTTCGTTGTTGGCGGTGAATGTGCCGGCAGACTGTTGGAACCGCGACTACACGGCCGATGCGCGCATCCAGGTGCGTGCGGTGCGGGTGAAGGAGATCAGCTATGGGCCAAACGGCGCCTTCAAGCTGAAGCTATTCTATCTGAACCGGGAGGACCGGGCTCAGCACTTCGACGAGACCGGCTACCAGGTTTTCTGGACACGAAAGTACCTGCAGCGGGTGGAGGTGATGGCCAACAATACGCTGCTGCACAAACTGGTGTTGGGCATGACGGCGTTCATCAACCCGGCGGCGCCGTCGCAGAGCCGGCTGTACTTGAGTACGATCACGCACTATGGGACCGGCAGCAATGCGCTGCCGCCAACCAGCTACACCTACGGGAGCGGCACGACGGATGGGCACATGGTGACGGTGAACAACGGCTACCAGGGACGGGTGGAGGTTACGTACGGCGGTTCGAGCGGCGGAATGGTGGTGCAGCAGGAGCGGCGGCGTGGGGGCGGGAGCGATCCGGACATCGTGACGAGCTACTGGTACACGACGACCTGGGACAACGAGGCGGGGGGCTTTGCCGAAGCGGAAATGACGCTGGTAGGGAGCGGCGCCTTGATCGGCAGCGGTCAGCCGGACACGCGGCTGAAGCAGTGGTTCCACACCACGACCAATCAGCACCGCTGGAAAGGCAAGCTGTCCAAGACAGAGACGCGTGCGGGTTTGGGCGTCACCAACAACTTGCTGGCGCGTTCGCTGCAGACCTGGAACGAGACCAGCGTGGGGACGCCGGGCGGGATGCACTTCGTCTATCTGCAAGACAAGACCGAATACGTTGTGGACCCCAACGGCACGGACCCGCCGCTGCGTTACACCAAAAGCGTCAACACCTACGATGCGGCGTATGGCAATCTGCTGTTGACCCGGCTATACAGCGAGGCCGCGCCAACGATACCATACCGAACGATCAAGCGGGTCTATTCCCCACGCAATGACGGCACGACCTACATCGTCAATCGGGTGGCGGAGGAGAAGCTGTTCGCGGGGAGCGAAAGCGGGACATGCCAGGGGCAGACGCGCACCATCTACGACAACTACAGCGGCTATGCGGCGTACAACCAGGCGCCGACGGCTGGGCAGGTGAGAGAGGTGTGGCAGGCGGGACAGGGCGGCACGGGGTGTGACGCGAACTGGATGCGGTCGACGGCTTACGGCTATGACCAATGGGGCAACCGTTGGAGCGAGACGGCGGCCAATGGCAGCGTGGTCACGACGGCCTTCGACAGCACGTTTCATGCCTATGCGATGAGCGTAACGGTGCAGGCCTGTCAGTTGGGCGGCGCGACGCTGACGACGACCATCGCGCTACGGCATGAATGCGACGGCGGGGGCAGCGGGTTGGTGGGACAAATACAGAGCGAGACCGACGCCAACGAGGCGGTCACGCTCTATACGTACGATACGTTTGGCCGGCTGACGGAGGTGCGTAAGCCGGGGGCGGGGTTCAGCAACCCGGCGACGGAGAAGATTGTCTACACGACGGACCAGGGGTTGTATGTGCAGCGGCATTTGCTGCGCGATGATGGGAATGGCGACGCCAGCGCGAGTGCGACCTACCTGGAGGAGCGCACGTTCTACGATGGGTTGGGGCGCGTGCGGCAGGTGCAGAAGGAGTACAGCAGCAGCCAGTGGAGCCTGGTGAGCCAGCGCTACGATGGGCTGGGCAACCTGGCGGCGGCCTCGGCGCCGTACACGAGTACGGTGAGCGGAGTGACGTACCAGGCGGTGAACTGGAGTGGGCTGGCCGCGACGCAGTCAACGTCCGATCGGTTGGGGCGGGTGACGCAGGTCACGCAGGCGGACGGCAGCACCGTGCGCACCTACTACCAGAATCGACAGACGGCGATGCTGGACGAGCTGAACCACCAGACGATCTCGGAGAGCGATGCCTTTGGGCGGTTGGCGAGTGTCAAGCAGTATGATCTGACGCTGGCGCCGGGGGCTGCGCCGAACTGGGGAGCGACGGTCTACGGGCAGGCCAGCTACAGCTACGATGTGGCCGACCGGCTGAAGCAGATGACGGGGCCGGACGGGGCGGTGACGACGATCGGGTACGACCTGGCCGGCCGCAAGACCAGCATGAGCGACCCGGACATGGGTGCGTGGAGCTACACCTACGATACGGCGGGCAATCTGCAGACGCAGACCGATGCGCGGGGTTGCGTCATCACCTTCAGCTACGATGGCCTCAACCGGGTGAAGGGCAAGACCTACAGCGGGTCGAGTGGATGCAGTGCGACGGCGGTGGGTTACACGTATGACAGCGGCACAACCGGCAAGGGGAGACGCACCGGGATGAGCGACAGCTCCGGCAGCGCGAGTTGGACCTACGACGGCCGCGGACGGGTAACGCAGGAGAGCAAGGCCATCAACGGAACGGGCGGCGGAACCTTCGTGACACAGTGGGGATACGACTCGGCGGATCGGCCGCTGTGGATGAAATACCCCGGCGGCAGTGCGAGTCAGATTGGCGAGCAGGTACACTATGCGTACACGACGCAGGGGTTGCTGAACACAGTGCGCAGCAACGGCAGCACCTACTATGTCGGCAAGACGCAGTACAACGAACGCGGGCAGGTGATGGAACGCTGGCTGGGCAGCACGACCGGGGTGGTGAAACAACTGTACGCCTACAGTGCGGCCGAGAACTTCCGCCTGCTGAGCCTGAAGGCAGGCACGAGTCCGAACTACGATAACCGGCAGAACATCAGCTACACGTACGATGATGCGGGCAACGTGCTGACGATTACGGATGCGGCGGCGTACGGCGGGAGCCAGGCGCTGCGCTTCACGTATGACAGACTGGATCGTCTGCAAACGGCATGCACGCTGAGCGGGGGGACCTGCGTTGCCAACAATGGAAACTACGGAGCTTACAGCCAGCGCAATTACGCCTACAGCAATGCGGGCAACATCACCAATTTCGAGAGCACAGGCACGAACCTCTACTATCAGAATGGCGCACACAAGCATGCTGTGACCCATGTCGGGGGCACGACGGCAGGCTATCAGAAATACTGGTACGACCAGAATGGCAACGCCACCCGGCGCATCAGCGGCAGCCAGGACATCACGTTGACCTACGACGCGGAGAATCGGCTGACTGCGATGTCCGGGGGCGTGACGGCGAGTTACGTGTACGACGGCGACGGCAACCGGGTCAAGGAGACCATCAGCGGCGCGACCCGGGTCTTCGTAGGGAACACTTACGAAGTAGACAACGGGACGGTCAAGAAGTACTATTACGCTGGCGCCGCACGCGTGGCGGAGAACAGCGGCGGTGTACTCTACTATCTGCTGACGGATCATCTCGGCTCCACCGCGCTGACGCTGGACAGCGCGGGGAATCGGTTGAACACCAACACCGAGATTCGCTACTACCCCTACGGCGCGCCGCGTTACACGGCGGGCACGACGCCGACGACGTTCAACTTCACGGGGCAGCGGCGGGATAGTGGATCAGGGTTGCTGTTCTACCAGGCGCGATGGTATGACCCGGTCATCGGGCGATTCCTCGCCGCGGATACGATCATTCCCCAGCCGCAAAGATCCGCAAAGTTTGAATCGGTACAGCTATGTCGGGAACCGACCTTTACGTTTTGTGGATCCGAGTGGATTTGACCCCATAGATGCTGCGTGGGAGCAAGCCTTCTACGCCGCGCATGATCGTGCGCCAACTGACCAAGATCGCCGAGATCGGTTCTTTTCGATCTTGTTTGCCGGCAGTGGGGCTAACGGTTCGTGGACAGATGAGGATTGGACAAGGTATCACGCCAATAGGGAAGGACTCTGGGAAGGTAGCACATCATGGCAAGGCGCTCCATCTGCAGGACTGGATCGTTTTGTTACTCATCTTCAACAACTGGCCTCGTATTATGCACCCGGCGAGGAAGGATTATACGCCCAAGCCATTGGTTTTATTTGGGGAGGTGTACCGCTTGGCCATGCCATCCCTGCAGCCTGGCAGATGGCAACCAACCCTGGCGCTGCATGGGCCCAATATGAACCTCTCTTCGAAGGCACAGCCAACTGGAGAGCATCATTGGTTGATGACCCCAATCCAAGCCATCATTACGCAGGACTTTTTTACCTGGGGTATTTCTTTGGGCCAGCTGCTGGTTACGCCAGCAATTGGCTTCGAGATGGCCCTCTCAGCGAGTTGAGTAATCCCGATCTGAACTTGGGGTATGTGGCGGTAAGCCACGGGTCCATGTTGTATGATGGAATCATCAGCATGGCAGAGGTTGGCTTGGCCGTGACTTATGCTGTGGATGCGCGATCCGGGCTTTGGGCGAGCAACTCGCCTGGTCATCGTGTGCCATGGTACTACTTTCAGCCGTGGGCGAGGTAGCGCCATGCTGAATACCATATTGACCATAACGATGTGTTTATTTATGTTGACGCTGAACGGATGCGCCTTGATATCGCCTCAACCGACCCCTCCCCGAGAGAACACCAACAACACCACACGAACTACAAGTACTGCCAAAAAAGGCGAGTATTGGATGTACAGGGGATCCGAAATTAGATCCAGGCGGGATTAGTATCTGGGAACTGCCCGGTGTCAAGCCTTCAGATCCAAACAGTGCATACATGGGTGACAGAGGTAATCTGTTGGGGGTTCTGCCATGCTACAAAGAAGTTACCATTTGGGACTTTGCCTGGTCAAATACCGATCAAGAATTCTGGGCCTTTGTCAAATCCTCAGGTTCTCTTGAAGGGTGGATTCCTCTGAATCTGCTCGATTTGACACCGTACGATGTGAAATGAGGACTGGACACCACTACCAAAGTTGGGTAAAGTAACGCTGTGATAAAGTAGCGTTATCTAGGGTAGAGGAGGTGTTTGATGTCCCCTTTTTGCACGGCAGAGTTGATGCTTGTTACCACTCTGGCGACGACGGTATCAGCGCAAAGCGCCCCGAGCCCCCCGCCCCGCCCGCGCCCGCTGGCTGGCGACCGACTGGGCAGCGGCACGGCCACGTGTCCGACGCCGGCCTGGAATGCGAATGCGAACGGGGTGACGACCTATGCTTACGACATCGCCGACCGGCTGCTGCAGATGACCGGGCCGGATGGGGCGGTGACGACGATCACGTACGACCTGCTGGGGCGCAAGACGAGTATGAACGACCCGGACATGGGTGCGTGGAGTTACACGTACGACACGGCCGGGAACCTGGTGGCGCAGACCGATGCGCGGAATGTCACGATAGGGTTTGGCTATGACGGACTGGAACCGGCTGACGCAGAAATGGCAGAGCGGCAGCAGCAGCGGGATGGTGTTGGCCGATTACAGCTATGATGCGTTCGATGGGGCCACGCAGTTCGGCAAGGGTCGGCGCACCGGGATGAGGGCGTATGTGGGCGGCGAAGTCAACAACAGCGCGAGTTGGACATACGACAAGCGCGGGCGGGTGACGGCGGAAACGCACACGATTGATGGGGAGGCGTACACCCTCGGTTACACCTATGATTCGGCGGACCGGGTGCTGCGGGTGGTTTACCCGACCCAGAGTGCGGAGACGGTCAACGTGGCGTACACAGCGCAGGGGCTGCCGGGGCGGATGTACAGCAGTGTGGATTATGTGCGCAGCGGGAATGCGGTGTATGATGAGGCCGGAAGGCTGACGCAGTTGAAGCTGGGCAAGCAGAGCACCAACAACAATCCGGTGGTGCAGATGGCGTTCACCTACCATCCCTGGACAGCGAGCGGCGGACTGGGGCGCCTGCAGAAGGTGAAGGCAGGAACGTCGGCGGATGCCAGCAGTTTGCAGGACTTGACGTATGGCTACGATACGGCCGGCAATGTGCGCTGGATCGTGGATGCGCGCAATAGCGGTCAGCGGCAGTGCTTCAGCTACGACGGGTTGGATCGGTTGTTGCGCGGCTTCACGGGTGATGCGATTTGCGCGGGCTACGACGATGGGACCGGGAGCTGGGTGTACGATGAGAGCTACAGCTACAACAATGCGGGCAACCTGATCAGCAAGACGGGGCAGGGGACGTACAGCTACGGGGTGGCGCAGGCGGGCAGTTGCCCGGAAGGTGCGTTGGTGAAGAAGCATGCGGTGGTGAGCACAAGCAACGGCAGCAGTTACTGTTACGATCAGAACGGCAACATGCGGCGGCGCACGATCGGGGGGAACACCTACACCCTGACGTATGATGACGAGAATCGCCTGGTCAGCATCAGCGGGGCAGCAACGGCGAGCTTCGTGTATGACGCGGATGGGAACCGGGTCAAGAGCGTGATGAACGGGGAGACGGTCACCACGATCGGCAACCTGTACGAGAAGAAGGTGGTTGGCGGCGCGACGACGCACACGAAATACTACTATTTCAACGGTCAGCGGGTGGCCGTGCGCGTGGCGGGGGTGTTGTACTGGCTGTTGCGCGATCACCTGGGTAGCACGACGGTGACGGCCAATGGCGCCAGCGGTGAGCGCACGGGGGAGTTGTGGTACAAGCCGTGGGGTGAGAATCGAGGGACGCCCGTCGGCGCGACGCCGACGACCTACCGGTTCACGGGTCAACGCGAGGATGCGAGCATTGGGTTGTATTTCTACAACGCCAGATACTACGACCCTTATCTTAACCGGTGGATCCAACCCGACAGCATTATACCCAATCCTGGCGATCCGCAAAATCTCAATCGCTACTCTTACTGCCGGAATAATCCTCTACGCTTTATCGATCCATCAGGCCACGACCCGTTGGATCAGGCGTGGCAAGACGAATTTGAGCAGATGCATCATCGTGCGCCGACGGCCGAAGACATTTTGATTCGTCTGTTCTCGATAGCCTTTCCTGGCGAGTGGAATTGGTCAGTCTTCTACGACGCTGACGGTAACTACGTCCAGGGAAACCTGGAGAGCGTATTCCGAGACAACCGACCTGCTAACTGGTCATGGAATGACATGCCAAGCGCGCTGGAACGCTTGACCGGTTGGTACAAAGCTGGCGAAGAGGGTATGTTCACCAGAGACATTGGTAGCCTGTTCGGAGGTCTAGCCAATCGCTTGGAAGCGCCAAACGCTTGGCCGGCGGTCAGCAATGCAGGGAATCCCATACGGACCTGGGTTTATTTTGATCGGCAGGGGTTGCCTGCCTCGTTCATGGGCACCTCAGATGACGATGCGAATGTGCATCATTGGGCTTGGGCGCTGACCATGGGGGCGGAGTACGGCCCGGGCGGCAGTTTGCTCAACACGGGGCGCGAAATCACGCAATTTCATGGCGATTGGCGCAATAGCTGGTCAGATGTCAGCATCGGAAATCGCGGGGCTGCGCTCGGTGTTCGATTCCGTGTCCTGGGGTTGACGGACATCACACACGCATGGAACTTTTTCATGCTGGATCGTTGGTTCTGATGGACGCTGCCAGGAGGCTTGTTATGCAACATATCAGTGTTGCCGGCAGACTGGGAGCAGTGAGTGTCGTGATCTTGTTGGTCACACTGGTAGCTGGATGCTATACATCGCCGTTGGAGGAGGCGAGAAAACAGGTGCCCGTGGGGACGCTGCGCGACGATGCGATCCGGAGTCTGAGCGAAAGGCCTGGTACCATCAGCCATGCCCCAATCTCGTAGGCGGCAAGCTTGAAACAATCACGGATCTTTTCTTCTTCGGCCGTCATAAGTATGACCAAGCCGACATCGTGATTGTCAAGAGTAGGCCTGTCAATGGCGTATTCGTCGTGGACGATGATCTCGGCAGCTTTGAGCCATACGTCTGGCATGCCGTCTACAAGGATTGTCTGCAGCGCGAGCAGTTCGAGGATTAGGATTGTTTGTCTTGCTCGCAAGGCAGGTGATGAGGTGAAGATGTATTACCAGGCCGGGGGTCAGCGCATTGCGCTGCGGGTCAACGGGGTGGTGCGCTGGCTGGCGACCGATCATCTCGGCAGCACGGCGCTGACAGCCAGCGAGACCGGCGGCCGGCTGTCGGAGATTCGCTACAAGCCGTGGGGCGAGAGCCGCTACACCTTCGGTACGACGCCGACGCAGCGCCGCTTCACCGGGCAGGTGCTGGACGACGTGGCAGGCGGCACGGTGGGCTTCAACCTGACGGGGTCGGCGCAGGAGTGGATGCGTAGCTACGTCGGCAACCGGGGCGAGGAACACAAGGGAGCGGCAGGAGCCATCGCGTCGTCGCGTCTACTCCAACCGCCCCTTGCCAGCCGCCGCCTCGCTTTCACTGGGGAGACAGTGTGCGGCTACTGCGTCGTGTAACGGGTAAACCAGCGCTGCAGGTCGGCCGGCTCGGCGAAATCCAGCAAGTCGTCGGCCAGCCGGTCGAGCGTATAGCGGTCAGGCGTCACCCCTCGGGGTCAGCGGCATCCCTGTCTGCCACCAGCAGGCGGTAGACGTCCTTTTTGCGCCAGCCGGCCAGCCGCGCGACCAGCCGCGGCGCCATCTGGGTGTCAATCCCTTCCTGCGCCAGGATGGCGAGCGCCTCGCGCACCTGACCAACCGGCCAGGCGCCGCTCTCCGCGGCCGGCGCGGGCGGCGCGCCTTCGATGACGATCACATATTCCCCACGCGGGGCCTGGGTTTGCGACCGTGCCAGCGCCTCGCCCAAGCGACCGTGCCAGATCTCCTCATGCTCCTTGGTCAATTCACGCGCCAGGGTCACGCGGCGGTCGCCCAACACCGCAACCAGGTCTTGCAGGCAGTCCAGCAGGCGATGCGGCGCCTCGAAGCAGACCAGCGCGCCCGGCTCATCCGCGGCCTGACGCAGCAGTTGCTGCCGCTCAGCGCGCTGACGGGGCAGGAAGCCCAGGAAGAGGAAACGTTCGCCGGGTAAACCCGACGCCGCCAGGGCAGTTACCACCGCCGAGGGACCGGGCACCGGCACGATCCGATGCCCGGCCGCGATGGCCGCCTGCACCAGTTCGGAACCGGGATCGGCAATGCCCGGCATCCCGGCGTCCGACACCAGCGCGACATCGCCTGCCTGCAGGGCCGCCAGCACTTCGGCCTGGCGCTGCGCCTTCTTGGGCGCAAAGGCGTCGGTGTAGGTGAGCAGCCGCGGCCCGCTGATGCCGCAGTGGGCCAGCAGCCGCGCGGTGACGCGCGTGTCCTCGGCCGCAATGACCGGCGTTGCCGCCAGCACCTGCTGCGCTCGCAGCGACCAATCGGCCGCGTTGCCCAGCGGCGTGCCCACAATGTACAATGTATGTGGCATTCTCTTGGGTCCTACCGGGTTGCCAGTGTGAAGATCAGGTGTTCATCCACCTTGCGCAGGGCGACGTGCGGGCCGAGGCCTGGCTCCAATCCCGCCTGTGCCTCATTCAGTCGCGCGACCAGCTCATCCAATGGATAATCGGGATACAGCCCCAGGCGCCCGCGCAAAATTTCGGCGCGCAGCACCTCCAACCGCGCCCGGCTGACGGTATCGCTGTCGGGCAGCGCGCTGGCCAGGTCGCGGTAGAGGGCAAACAGGTTGGCGTTGGCCTCCACCAGTTGCGCCTCGATCTCATCCCGCTGCGCCTCCCAGGCGGGCGCCAGGCTGACCTGCAGATCCAGCCGCGCCACCCGCCACTTGAAGGTCAGCCAGTTGGTCAGTGCCAATTGCGCCGCGGCCTGGGTTTCCGGCATCTGCGCGGCATCGCTTGCGATCTGCCGATAGAACGCCGTGCGCTGCTCGTCTTCTGCCACCAACTGCGGCTCCAGGCGGATGACATCCGCATCGGTCAGTTGACGGCCCGCCAGCAGCCCGTTGATGAGGCCATCCACGGTCGCGCGCCGCGCCTCGATGGTGGCGGTCAGGGTCTCGGAAATCGCCAGCGGCGCGCGCCAGCGGTCAAGCGCCAGGTCAGGCGGACGCTGGGGCGGGGCGCTGCGCGGGGGTAGTTTGCTCGCCAGTTGGCGCAGCGCCTGCGCCTGCGGCTGGTCTTCCATTTTAATGTACGCGGCAGCCAGACGCGTCAGGATGTCCACACGCTGCGGGTCGAGCAGGTAGGTGCTGCTGATGGCGAGGGTTTCGGCCAAATCCAGGCTAACCCGTGCCAGGCTCGGTTGCTGCAATTTGCGCCAGCCCTCCGCGACCTGCAGGGCGGTCTCCGCGCGTGCGATGTCGGGCAGCGCGGGGCTGAGCGCAATCACCTCCTGGGTCAGGCGCAAGCAGAGCGCTGACTTGGCGGGCTGCTGGCTGGTCATGAAAGACCTGCTCAGGAGCAGGAGATGGCCGGCGCGCTGAGCATCGGTCAGTTCAGGCGACTGCACCACCAGGGCGTAGCCAGCATCGAGTTCATTAGCCGCCAGCGCCCGGCGCACGGCGTCATCCACCGCATCGCCGGCCAGGGGCAGCAGTCCCAGGTCTGGCGGCACGAACGCGCCATCCACCGCGCGCCACGGTTCCTCCCAGGTCAGGTCCGGTGCGTTGGCGGGCGTCGTATCAAGGCTGAAATAAGCATAGAGCGAGATCAAGCCCAGGCCAAGCAAGAAAACCAGGCCCACACCCAGGCCGATAAACGTCCAATCGAATTTACGCGGCATGCACAACATCCTGTAGCGGTATCATCTCAAAAAGCGTACCTACTGCTCAACCTGCCCCCCGGCATCGGATGAATCCGACTGGAAACCCGCTGAAGCGGGTTGCGGCGGGCGGCGTTTCGAATCTGCTTCAGCAGGTTTCCGCCGATTTCCATCGGATTTCCATCGGATTTCCATCGGATTTCCATCGGATTTCCATCGGATTTCCATCGGATTTCCATCAGATTTCCATCGGTGGCTGCCGGATCCCAAGTATACTGCAAAACGAGCGAAATCTGGAATTGGGGCGGCGCCGTCACATTCGTCTGTCACTTTGCCAAATCCCAATCGCTATGCTAGAATGTCAACCATGTTGGAGTACGCCGATGTGAGACGTACAAGTAGGCGCCCAGTTCCCTGTGTTGCTCTGCCGAGAGGGCTGTGCGCCGAACCTATTCAAACGTGGACGGGCAGTCATCGTCCTTCGTCTGATGAGCGCCTCGACCAGAGACCGCTGTTCGTCACGCCGGCCGCGTCGTACCCTATGGAGTGCGCCGGGGTGTTGGCACACGCACTGGTATGAGGCATTTTTCATATCTGACTACAAATTTACGAAAGGAGTGGCGTTTTGTCAATGCAGCAAACCGCGAACTCGTCTGACCTCTATCCAAACCTGACCCGGTGGTTCAACAGCCGCAACGGAAGCTGGTTGTTGAATCTCGCTATTGCCGGGCTGGTCATTTTCAGCCTGATTCTCCCCCCTGTTTCTCTCATCGAGCGCACCCAGACCCGAGGCTTCACCCGCGTGGGCGAGCAGGGTGGCTCGGTGGTTGACTCCGATGGCACCTCGGTCACGGTGCCTGCCGAGGCCATGACGCAAGGCACGACGCAGATACGCCTGACCAGCATCTCGCGCCAGCCCTTCATGGCCGGTGAGGGTGGTGCGGAACTGCGCAAAGCGGCCGAGCAACTGCCAAACACGGTCAACCCGCGCAGTCCGCTTTATCAGACCAGCGTGCGCGGCGCCAAGCCGCCCCAGGCTGTCATTCACGTACCGATCCCCAACGACTCCGAACCTTATGAAACGCTCGACCTCTACGGTTACGACCCGAAGGCTGCTGCCTGGTCTTACATCCCCAGCCAGATTGTGCCGCAGGATGACGCGATCGAGTCGAAGCTGACGGCCGTCCCCGCGGCCTTCATGGTGATGCAGACCACCGCGCAGCCGCCGGTTGCCGCCGCACTGGTCACCGCGGACAATCCGCTGCCAGACGCCGGCAAGGGCGCGCTGGTGGAGGTCAACCCGGTGGGCCTGCGCCTGGCCGGTGACGGTGGCATCGAGGGCAGCATACAGGGCCTGCCCGCCGACGCAGCCAGTTCCTTTGCGGTGGTCCCCACCCTGCGTAACTTTGGCGATGACGGCTCCATCCGCACCGATTTGATCGCCAACTTGCTGGTCAGCGCGGAGCAGCAGGAAAAGCAGATCAGCGCCATCGAGCAGTTGCTGGTGAGCAACCTGTACAAGGGCATTGACCTGGACTACCGCGGGATCAACGCCGAACTGGCGGGGGACTATGTCGCCTTTGTGACCAAACTGGCCGCAAGGCTGCACGCCCAGGACAAGAAGGTCTCTGTGCGGGTGGAGGAGCCGCGCCAGGTGGCGGCGGATCGCTGGGAAACCGGGCCGTACCTCTGGCGTGAGCTGGGCGCGGTGGTGGACACCTTCCGCATCCCGGCCATCAGCAATCCGCAGGCCTATGCGCCAGACGGCCAGATGCACACCCTGCTCAAATGGGCCGTGGGCGAAGTCAACCGCAGCAAGATTCAGATCGTGCTGCCCGGCCGCAGCATCGAGCGTTCGGGCAACTACTATCTGCTCAAGGCTTACGATGAAGCCCTGCAGCCGCTGGTCGGCCAGGTGCAGGCCACCAAAGGCGTGGCCGCGCCGGGCGAACAGATTGATCTCAAGGTCATTGCCGAGCGCGCCACCAGCCAGTTGACTTTCGATGACGCCATCGGCGCCTACACCTATCGCTATCGCGACGATCAGGGCTATGAGCGGACGGTCTGGCTGGAAAATGCCGCCAGCCTGAGCCACAAGTTTGCGCTGGTCAATCAGTATCACCTGCAAGGCGCTACCCTGGACTATCTGCCTGCAACCGATCCGGAACTGTGGCGCATGCTGACCACCTTCCAGCAGGGCGCGCCATCGGCGCAGCAGAGCGAATTCGGCATCAGTTGGACCGTCAAGGGCGCTGATGGACAGGTGACCGATGTTTCCAGCCAACCGCTGAGCGAAAACAGCGTCTACGCGTTCAAGGCGCCGGATAGCCCAGGCGCGCAGTATCAGATCAATGCAGTCATTGTGGAAAACGGTCGCCCCGTCAGCCCGGCCGGTGAAGTCGCGCTGCTGGTCGCCACCTACACCCCGGTGGCAACCGACACGCCGGAACCGACCGCGACCCCCACGCCGGCCCCGACCGCAACGCCCGCGCCCACCCGGCCGCCTGCGCCCGCGGCGCCGCCGGCGGCCAACAACCCGCCCGCGCCGCGCCCTAGTGGCGGCGCCGGGTTTGGCTACGGCGTGCAGGCGCAGGTCTACGGCGGCGCCGACCTGGGTTATGTGGTCAACGCCACCCGCAACATGGGCTTCGACTGGGTCAAGTTCCAGGCGCCCTGGAAGGACTTCGAAGGCGGCGGCAAGGGCGACTACGGTTGGGGCGGTATGGACGACATCGTCAACACCCTGGCGGGCGGCGGCATGAAGATCCTGGCCAGCATCGTCAAGGCGCCCAACTGGTCGCGCAACCCGGCCTACGGCTATTCGGATGAAGGCCCGCCGCAGAACTTGCAGGACTACGCCGATTTCGTGGGCGCGTACGCGGGGCGCTACTGCGGCCGCGTGCAGGCCATCGAGGTGTGGAACGAGCAAAATCTGCACTACGAGTGGGGCAACGAGCCGCTCGACGCCGGCCGCTATGTGGAGATGTTGAAACTGGCCTACCGCGCCATCAAGGGAGCGTGTCCGGGCATGATCGTGGTCAGCGGCGCGCCAACGCCCACGGGCGGCGGCGGCGGCAAGGCCATTGATGACATCGAATACCTGCAGGCGATGTACCGCGCCGGCATGAAGAATTACGCCGACGCCATCGGTGCACACCCCAGCGGCTACAACTGCCCGGCTGACGGCGACTGGCGCACGGTGCAAGACCCGAGCGCCTCCTTCCGCGGCCCGTTCGACAACCATCATCATTCCTGGTGCTTCCGCGGCACCATGGAAGGCTACCGCAACGTGATGATCGCCAACGGCGACGGCGGCAAGCGCATCTGGCCCACCGAGTTTGGCTGGGCGATCGGCCCGGCCTTCAACAACAACTACGGCTATGCCAACGACAACACCCCCGAAGAGCAGGCCGCCTGGCTGGTGCAAGCCTACCAAATGGCGCGTGGCTGGGGTTGGGTTGGCCCCATGTTCCTCTGGAATATCAATTTTGGCATCACCAACCCGGGCACGGAGCTGGCGCAGTTCGGCATCGCCGGGCGGCCAGCCTACGATGCCCTGGCCCGCATGCCCAAGTGAATCCGAGCAGGAGAGGCGCTGATCCGATGCGCCTCTCCTGCTGCTCGTGTACTAATCTATGGCCTGGCCGTCACGCCCTTCAGGTGCGATCTCAATCTCTCAATCTCTCAATCTCTCAATCTCTCAGTCTCTCAGTCTCTCGTGAGGAGGACCCTATGTCTCGTCTGTTCGTGCTGCGTCGTGCCCTGTTTCTCACACTGATTCTGCTCACCGCGCTCCCGGCCGTGTCATTGGCCGCGCTTCCCCAACCGGCGCCGGTCGCCCGCCCCGCCCTGGCCTCTGGCCCCACCGCCACCGTCACCGGCGATCTGGTCAATATACGCTCTGGTCCCTCCACCGCCTACACGATCCTGGGCCGCGTCACGCTCGGCCGTTCGCTGGAAGTGATCGGTAAGAACAAGGGCGCCACCTGGCTCAAGGTCTGCTGCACCACCGGCGACAAGCAGGGCTGGGTCAGCGCCTCCCTGGTGAAAGCCAACAGCAGCCTGAGCGCCGTACCCGAGGTAGCTGCGCCCGCGCCGCCGCCACAGACGACGGCCAAACGCACCACCGTGTCCGCGCCCGCGCCCAACGTGCGCGCGGCCGGCTTCTTTGGCTATGGCATCCAGGTAGAGACCAGCGCAGACAAGGGCTTCATCATCGGCGCGGTCAAGAACATGGGCTTCAACTGGATCAAATTCCAGCTTCCCTGGAAGGATTTCGAGGGACAGCCGGGCCAGGTGGACTTCGGCGGCCTGGACGACATGATCGGCCAGTTCAACGGTAACGGGCTGAGCATCCTCGCCAGCATCGTCAAGGCGCCGCAGTGGGCGCGGGCTGGCAACAGCAACTTCGATGTCGAAGGCCCGCCGGCCGACCCGGGCACCTATGCCAACTTCGTGCGCGGCTTTGCCAGCCGCTACTGCGGCCGCGTGCAGGCCATCGAGGTCTGGAACGAACAAAACCTGTGGTACGAATGGGGCGGGGAACCGCTTGATCCAGGCCGTTACGTGCAGCTCCTGGCCGCGGCCTACCGCGCCATCAAGGGCGCATGCCCGGGCATGATCGTGGTCAGCGGTGCGCTGACGCCGACCGGCGCGCCCGCGCCGCTGGCGATGGATGATGTCGCCTACCTCTCGGCCATGTACCGCGCCGGGCTGCGCAGCTATTCCGACGCCATCGGCGCGCACCCCAGCGGGTTCAACTGCCCGCCGGACGGCGATTGGCGCTCGGTCTCCGATGCCGGCGCCATCTATCGCGGCCCCTTCGACAACCGACACCACTCCTGGTGCTTCCGCGGCACGATGGAGGGCTATCGCAATGTCATGTTGGCAAATGGCGACGGCGCCAAGCGCATCTGGCCCACCGAGTTTGGCTGGGCCGTTTCCGGCAACCCGCATCCTGGCTATGAGTATGCAGCCGACAACACGGCCGACGAACAGGCCGCCTGGACTGTGCGCGCCTACGAGCTTGCCCGCTCCTGGGGCTGGGTTGGCCCGATGTTCCTGTGGAACTTGAACTTCGAATCCGGCGAGCAAAGCGCGTTCAAGATCTATGGCAGGCCCACCTATGATGCGCTGCGCAACATGCCGAAGTAACGAGGAAAGATGAGGCAATCCAACAGGTACCGACGATTCTTGCGCCTGCTGACCGGAATCGTTGTTGTCACACTGATTTTGTCGGCCTGCGGCCCCGCGTCACCGCCGCCAACCCCCACGCCAACGAAGACGCCAACCGTGGCCGCGACCAACACCCCCCTACCGCCGACCGCTACCCCTGTGCCGCCGACGGCCACGCAGGCGCCGGTCACTGCCACCCCCACCGCGGGCACGGGAGCGACAGTCACCCCGGCGCCCAATCAGGCGACCGTCACGCCCGCGCCGGTCAAACCGACGGCCACCCCGCCCCCGGCCGGCGGTGATTCCAGCCGCGGCTTCAAATCGCCCGATTTCGGCGTGCAGGCGTTCCTCTGGTGGCGACCGGAGATTGCCGACCGCGACCTGGGGCTGGTGGAGGCCGCCGGGTTCACCTGGGTCAAGCAAAATTTCCCCTGGCGTGAGATCGAGGGCGCGGGCAAAGGTCAGTTCGACTGGAGCGTCACCGACCGCATCGTGCAGCAGGCGATCGAGCACAATCTCAAGCTGATCGTGCGTGTGGACAGTCAGCCCAAATGGGCCGGCGGCGGTTTCCCGTGCAACGGGCCGCCCGACAACTACAAGGACTTCGAGGATTTTCTGTCGGCAGTGGCCAAGCGCTACACCTGGAAAATTCAGGCCTATCAGATCTGGAATGAACCGAACCTGAATCGGCCCGATGGCGGCGGTGAATGGGGTTGCCGACCGCCCAACGCGACCGAGTATGTGCGCCTGCTCAAGTCGGCCTACGCGGGCGTCAAGAAGGGCGCGCCGTTGGCCCTGGTCATCTCGGCCGGTCTGACGCCCACCGGCTCCTGCTGCGATATCGCCATTCCCGATGACAAATATCTGGAGCAGATGTACCAGGCCATGGGCGGCAACAGCGCGGGTTACTTCGATGTGCTCGGCGTGCATGCGGCCGGTTTCCGGGCCGCACCCAGCATCGGCCCGGATGAGGCCGCGGGCAACAAGGCCGAGTACGGCGGCGAGCGTTTCTTCACCTTCCGCCGTGTCGAAGACCTGCGCAAGATCATGGTGAAGTACGGCGATACCAACAAGAGGGTGGCCGTGCTGGAATTTGGCTGGAGCACCGATTCGCGGCCAGACTCACCTTACCACTGGCACGCGGTGACGGAGGAGCAGCAGGGCGATTACCTGGTGCAGGCCTTCGAATGGGCCAAGACCCACTGGCAGCCCTGGATCGGTCTCATGGTCGTCGTTTACATGCCGGACGTGGATTGGACCGAGGCGCAGGAGCAATACTGGTGGTCCATCATGAAGCCAAGCCAGATTGACGAACTGCACTGGCGCCCCGCCTATGCCAAACTGCGCATCTACATCCGTCAACAGCGCGGCCTGGCCCCAAACTGGCCGCCGTAAGGGAAGTGCAAAGTGCAAAGTGCGAAGTGCAAAACGCTGAATGTGGAATGCTGAATGCTCAGAGCTGAATGCTGAATGCTCAGAGCTGAATGCTGAATGCTCAGAGCTGAATGCTGAATGCTCAGAGCTGAATGCTGAACGTCCTATGCACTATTCAGAATTCAGCATTCATCATTGACAACAGGGCGGAACGTCGTCTGCACTTTGCACTATGTACTTTGTACTTTGCACTTTGCACTACCCCCTCACCAACGTATACACCGCCAGCGATTCTGGATGCTCGGCATCGGCGGTGACGTTGACGGCGGTGTAGCCGGCGCGGAAGGCGTTTTCGAAGAGGGCGCGGGTGCCCAGGCGCCAGTGGCTGGCAGCCTCGACATTCTCCCGCTTGACGCGCTGGAAACTGGACGGAATTTGCACGCCGATGATGTCGTCGGCAGGAAGCGGCCCGGTGGCGGCCAGGAACGGCAGGTCGCCTTGCATGATGACCCGCGTCAGCATCTGCTCGGGCTGGCCGGCGACCGGCGCCATCACGCGCTGGCCCGTACTCACACAGTGCAGCGCGCGATCGCTGCTTACTTCCCAGCGCACATGAAAGCGGTCCGTCGGCAAGGCCGCATTGAGACCGCCCAGGCGCTGGCCGTAGATGTTACGCTTGTAGATGCGCGCCGTGGCCCCTAACTTAGCGATGTTGAGCACCGCGTTGCGCGCCTCCAACGGATCGTAGGTCCACGTGCAGATCTCCAACCCCTGTTCCAGCATCAAGCTGCGCTGAGCCAGTTTCAGGCGGTAGCCCAGGTTATGATCGCGATAATACGGATGGACCGCGGCCATGTGCGAGCAGTGCTTGAGCACATCGCCTTCACGGCCCAGGAAACCGAAGACAAAACCGATCAATTCGCCCTGCGGCGTGAATGCGCCCAGTACCAGCCCGGCCTCGTTCTGAATGGTCAAGAGCAGATGGGCCGGCACCGCGTCGATCGGGTCGGTCTGCCAGCAGACCTGCTGCAGCTCCTCGGCCGCGATATACTCCTCGAACGTCGAAAGACGGCGAATCGTGATCTCCATGCGTATCCGTGCTCCCTATCCTGCAGAGTGAGGTTCGATTTCGGAATTGATCACCATTTTACACCCGTCAGCCCGACACAAGAAATCTACGAATTTGGAGAAGCGTTTTCAGATGCGTCGTAATTTTCTCGTTCCCTGGGCCATCGTTGCCCTCTTGATGGTTGGCGCATGGACCAGCCGTGGATTGGCTTCCCCTCTCACTCAGCCAACATCCCCGCCGTCCGGCCCCCTGCTGCCGCCGGTTGCCACCGAGTTGATCGGCCAGATCGGCGGCGCCACCTATGCCCTCGATTCCTCCGGCCCCTACGTGTACCTCGGCGTGGGGCCGCGCGTGCTGGTGTTGGATGTCACCGACCCGGCCGCACCGCAGCAGGTCGGTCAGAGCGCCGCGCTGCCGACCGTGGTGCAGGACGTGCAGCTCAGCGGCAGTCTGTTGATCGTCGCCCTGGGCGAGGCTGGGGTGCAGGTGCTGGATGTCAGCACACCCGCGGCCCCTACGCTGGCCGGCAGACTCGACACCAGCGGTGATATTCGCCGGCTGGCCCTGGCGCCCGGCCGTATCTACGCCACCGACAGCACGGGCAGCCTGCAAATCATCGGCCTGACTGATGCCGATCACCTGACCTGGTTGGGCGCCTATCCAGGCCAGGCGCGCCAGGTGGCAGCGGTCGGGACGATGGTCTACCTGTTGCGCGGGACAAGCATGCTGCTGCTCGATGCGGCCAATCCGGCCAACCCTGTCCTTATGGGCGCCTACCAATCCACGGCCTACCTGGAAGCGGTCACGGTGATCAATGGCCTGGCCTACCTGGCCGCGGGCGCGGACGGCATGGAGATCGTCAGCGTGACCGACCCGGCCGTGCCGGCGCAGATCGGCCACCTGCTGACTCCCGGCGCCAGCAAGGGAATTGCCGTGGACGGCGCGTTCGCCTACCTGGCCGCGGATCAAGATGGGCTGCAAGTGGTTGACATCCAGGACGCCGCCGCGCCGACGCTGGCAGGCAGCTACGCCTATGCCGCCATCGGCAGCGCGCTGCGGGTGAGCAGCGGTCACGCCTTCGTCGCAGGCAAGGATCAAAACCTGGTGATCGTGGATGTGTCGCAGCCGGCCGCGCCGGTGCGCGAGAGTTCCTTCGATCTACCGGCCGCGGTCCGGCGCACGCGTGTTGACGGAACTCGCGCCTACCTGGCCGATGCCGATGACGGCCTGTGGATCATGGACATCACCGATCCGGCCAACCCGGCGCCGCTCGGCCTCTATCGCACGCCCGAATCGCCGCTCAATGTCACGCTGGATGGATCTCTTGCCTATGTCGCGGTCGGCGACAGCGGTCTGCAGATTCTCGATGTCACCGACCCCGGCCAGCCAACCCTGCTCGGCAGTTACGACACGATCGGCTATGCCTTCGACGTGGCGATCAGCAACACCCTGGCCTATGTGGCCGACGGGCCGCGCCTCTCGGTCATCAACGTCAGCCAACCGGCCACGCCGACCCTCGTCACCGTGCTCGGTCTGCGCGATGCGCGCAGCGTGGACATCGTTGGCGATCTGATGTACGTGGCCGATTTTCGCTCCCCGCGCGGGCTGCGCATCTTCAGCCTGGCGAATCCGGCGGCGCCTCTGCTGCTGGCAACCTACCCGTATGACGGCGCCGCGGGCGAAGCGCGTGTGCGCGATGGCGTCGCGTACATCGCCCAGACGGTCGGTCTGGAGACAGCCACGGTCATCAGCCCCACCGCGCCCGCGCGCCTGGCGAGCATGCCGCTGCCGGGCAATTCCTACAGCCTGGCCCTGGCGCAGTCCTGGGCCTTTGTGGCCTGCGGCAGCGGCGGCCTGCAGATCGTGGACGTGAGCGATCCGGCGCAGCCGTTGGTCACCGGCCTGTTCGCTGCGCCCGGTTCTGCGCGCGGCGTGGACGTGCAGAACGATCTGGCCTATGTGGCGGCTGACACCGGCGGCCTGATCGTCGTGCGCATCACGCCGCTGGTGCAGGCATCGCCCTGGTTCTTCCCGTTCATGCCAGGCTGAGCAGCCCGTTTCCGCAACACCAACCACCAGTCAGGTCCCAGCCACGTTGGCGGGTGGTTCGCCAGACACGCTTGTTGAGATACCATGAACCTAACTCTAACCGGGAGAACGCTGGCCGTCCAATCTGGCCCTATGTTAAAAGTGCAAAACTACTGAGGAATGAAATGAAGAAGGAATTTCACTGTAACTGCAAAACCGGCTGCCGCAACAGGCGCTGCGCGTGCTTGAAAAACAACGAGCCATGCGACGAGAACTGCACCGGCGCCGACTGCCACAATCCGTTGAACGGCGTGGACGTTGACGCCCTTTCTGTTTGCGCCATCCAGAATATCGAGGAGTTCCAAGAGCTGTCGGAGAAGGAGCTGGCAGAGGAACACGAACTGCCGTGCGGGTGTGAGCACGTACCGCTCAGGTCGCTGCTCGATGACTATACCTGCCAGGGGTGCAGCGAGGTGTACTGGTACTCTTTTTGCTGGCAGAGTGTCGTCCAGGATAGCTGCACCTGGCACTGTGAGGTCTGCGGCCAGTGTCGGGATTGGCGGGAATGGCACTGCGAACGCTGCAACAAATGCACCTATGGCGTCTCGCTACCCTGCCAGCACTGCGGGGCCGAAGGGCCTTACCAGGGGATGTTTGAAAAGGGACTGAGTTGAACTAAAACGGAGCGTCTACAACCGAACTCATCAACGTGCTGTGCAAACAGGAACGCCGGCGGTCTGCGCACGTATGCCACGGCACGCGGGGACATCGTCCGCTGGCTCAACTCCGCACTCGTCCTCAACTTGCTTTGACGGCTGCTGCGACCTGGTGGTAAAATGCGGTCTGTGATCGGCGTCGAAATTCTGTCAGTCGGCGCGGACGGGGTCTGCTGTGCCTGAGGTGTGCAATGCTGCGTGATCTTCTCGCTTTTGCCTTTGCCTGGTATAACCTGCCTTTCACGGTGCTGTTCGCCATGGGGATTCTGCTCGCCGGCCTGCAGTTGACCGGGCTGGGCGCGGGCGATGACGCGCACGGGGATGCAGACCACGACGCGGACGTCGATCAGGGCGCGGACCTCGATCACGATGCCGGCCTGGACCATGACGTTCATCTCGATCATGATGCCGGGCTGGATCACGACGCTCACCTCGATCATGGCGCAGACCTCGATCACGCGGCGGATGGCGGCCACGCGGCCGAGCATGAGAGCGGCGCCGGCGCGTCCGGCAGTTTTTCGCTGCTGGCTTTCCTGGGCGCGGGTAAGGCGCCGCTGCTGGTGGTCTTACTGATCCTGTTCGAATCGGTGGCCCTGCTGGGTTGGCTGTTGAACGGCCTGCTGGCTGGCGCCACCGGGGTGTACCCCGGCCCCGCGCTGTTCGCGGTGCTGCCGACCGCGCTGGTCATAGGCAGCCTGGTGACCGCACGCATGGCGCGCTGGGTGGGCCACGCGCTGCCGCCCATCAGCACCACGGCCAGTCGCGCGCAGAGTCTGGTGGGTACCCACGGCACGGTCATCAGCCCGTTCGTGGACGACCAGTATGGCATGGTCCATCTGCGCGACGCGGGCAACACGTTGATCACCATTTTCGCGGTCGTGCAGGGCGAAGCAGCCATCAAGCGCGGCTCTGAGGTGATCCTGTTGACTTACGACCCGGTTCACCGCCGCTACATCGTCACGCTGGCGCAACCCCCGCTGCGCGACGCGGGTCGCTGAACGTTTTTCTTTGACAGCTTCCGCCAGGCCGGCGCACCTCACCCCACCGGCCCCAGTTTCAGGGAGATTCCGACGATGCAGATAGCCGTTGTCTATGGTTCCGTGATTCTTGCAGTTGTGCTCTTGCTCCTCTTGGTCCTCGTGCGCTCCGTCATGCGCTCTTATGTCAAAACGCCGGCCAATCGTTCGTTCGTGCGCACGGGCGGCCTGTCGCAAAAGGTCAATAACCCGCCCAAGGTGGTGATGAACGGCGGCGCCTGGGTGTTCCGGGCCATCCATGAAATCACCTGGGTTGACCTGGGCACGATGGCGATTGACATCGAACGCACCGAAAACAACGCCCTTCTCACCAAAGACCCGCAGTACGCGGACATCAAGGCCATCTTTTACGTCAAAGTCAACCCCACCGTCGAAGGTATCATTGACGCCGCGCGCACCATCGGCAGCAAGCAGGTGGATGTCAACGCGGTCAAGCAGCTGGTCGAAGCCAAGCTGGATGGCGCGCTGCGCGACGTGGCGGCCTCCTTCACGCTGATGAGCCTGCACCAGGAACGCGAGAAGTTCATCCAGGAGGTGCAGAATCGGCTCAAGACCGACCTGGAGGAAAACGGCCTGGTGCTCGAATCGGTGTCGGTGCTGACCCTGCGCGCCGCGCGGCAGGGATCGTTCGGCACCGATGATGTCTTCGGCGCCCAGGTGGCGCGCGCCAACGCCCAGGTCATTCAGCAGGCGCTGCGCGAGCGTAACGACATCGAACGCACCGCGGAGATCGAGATCAAGCAGCGCGATACCGACACCGCGCGGCTGCGACTCAACCTGGATCGTGAACTGGCCCTGGCGTCCGCCACCCAGTCACGCGAGGTGCGGACAAGCCAGGCGGTGGAAAAGGCGCAGGCCGAGCTACGCGAGTACGAGGAAATACAAAAATCGGAAGCGGCGCGCGTGGCCAAGGAACGGGCCGTGGCGCTGATGGAAATCGAGCGCGACCAACAGCTTGCCATCCAGAATGAGCGCAAACAGCAAGAGGTGATGGGGGCCGAGGTGACGCGACGCCAGGCCATCGAAATGGCAGAACAGCAGCGCCAGATCATCGTTCTGACCGAGCAGCAAAAACGCGAGGGCGCCGAGAAGGATCGCCTGCTGGTCTCGGCCGCACGCGAGGAGGCGGCGCAGGCGGTGGTGACGGTGCAGGCCACGCAGACAGCGCAGCGCGAAGCCAGAATCCGCGTGATCGAGGCCGAGCGCGAGGCGCAGAAAGCGGTCATCGAACAGAAGAATCGCATCGAGCTGGATGCGCTGCGCAAGCAGCGCGAGGCCGAAGCGCAGGCCAAAGCCTTGAAAGAGATCGCCGCGGCCGAAGCCGAAGCGGCGCTCAAACAGGCCGACACGCTGCGCACCCAAGCCCAGGCCGAGGCGGAGGCGTCGAAGTTGCGCGCGGAGGGCACGAAGGCGACCTCGTCGGCGGTCGGCCTGGCAGAGGCCGATGTCATGAAGGCCAAGGCCGATGCGGCCATGCGCGAGGCCGAGGCGATACGCGCCCGCGGCCTGGCCGAGGCCGAGAGTGCCAAGGCCAAGGCCGAGGCGCTGGCCGCGTTCGACGGCGTGGCGCAGCGCGTGGAAATGCTGAAGCTGCAACTGGATGCCCAGGTACGCATCGAGATCGCCAAGGCCCAGGCGCTTGGCTCGGCCCTCGCGTCCATGAATATCAAGCTGATCGGCGATCCGAACGCGGCCGCTTCCCTGCTGCGCCTGGTGACGCTGGCCGACGGCATCGGTGAAGTGATCAGGGCCGCGCCCGAGCCGGTGCGGGAGATTGGCCAGCAGTTGATCAACCGGGCGACTGGCGATCCAGCCGGCGATAGCCTGGTGCGCATGGCGGCTACGGAGAGCGGCAAGGCCGCGGCGCCGGGCACCAGCATCGAAGAACTGGCGGCCCTGGTGCCTGAGGTGATGCGTGTGGCCGAGAAGAGCGTGGACTTGAACAAGGTCAAGGGCAAGAGCCTGGGTGAGATTCTAGCCCTGGTGGGTCAGAAGGTGTCCGGCGACGAACGCACGCTGGTTGAGAAGGCGCAGCGGGCGTTGGCGCAGCTGCCGGTGCTCAACGACCTGCCCTTCGAGGACCTCTATCTGCGCATGGCAACCCATTGACCGGTCGCTGCAGGAGGTCATGAGCGATGAAGTTGAGGGCATGGCTGGCCGCGTGGTGGCAAACGATCCTGCGGGACCTGTTCGGCGAGGGCGATGAGGCCGGGGCGGACAGGCCGCGGGGATCAACGTCGCGCGACCGGGCGGCCGACGATCGCCTGAACGCCCTGCTCGCCGAGGCGCAAACCCGGCTGGATGACCTGCAGACGCAGCGCCACGCGGCCGTGGCCCGGCGCAAGCGCGTGGAGTTAGCCTGGCAAGCCGCCCTGGCCGAGGTCAACCGCCTGGATGCGGCGGTGGATGCTGCGCTACTGGCGGGCGAGGAGGACCAGGCGCGCCGGCACCTGGCCGCACGGCAACAAAGTCAGGCCCGCGTACAGGAGTGGGCAGAGCTGCAGCGGGCCTGCACCCAGGTTCTGGACGAGCTGACCGCGACGGCCCAAACCCAGGAGGCCCGCCTGCTTGAGGCGCGACGAAAGCGCGAGGCCCTGGAAACGTGGGAGAACGCACGGCCGGCGCCGTGGAAACGCTGACGCGGGCACAGCGCGAGCAGGATCATCGGACCGCGGAAATCCAGGTCGAGCTGCGCCGGCGTCAGGAGCAGATCGCCCAGGCTGAGGACCGCATTGCAGCCCGCCGCGAAGTGGCGCAGACGCGACCGAGGACCGAGGAATCATCATGGCGCTGACCCCAGAACAAGAGCAAGCGCTGACCGATTTACTGCGCCGGCTGCCGGCAGCATCCGCCAGCACGCCAACGCCGGCGCCTGATCTGTTGCAGACGTGGCTGGGCGTTTCGGGCGCTGATCTCGGAGCCACCTTGCAGTCTCTGCAGGCGCGCAAGACGCATGTCGAGGCGCGGCTCTTGGACTGGGTCGCGAAAAACCCGTTCGATGCAGCCGTGCAATTCCTCGGAGCGGCCGCGTGGGCCTTTTATCGCGCCGAACAACACGCCAACCCTAGAATCGCCACCTACACCGATGCCTTCTATTACATCGCCACCTGCGCCTCGGTGGGCTACGCCGACATCTTCGCGGTGACTCAGACCGGCCGGGCCATCGCCGCGCTGGTCATGATCATCGGCCCCGCGCTGACCAACCGCCTGCTCGACCAGCCGCGGCGCGATTGAGGCGCTTCGGCCAGCGCAGGGTTAGCGCTGTGCGCGGACAGGCGAGGTATACTGCAAGTGGGAATAGACTTCACTCTTCTGCCGGCGGAAACAGGCGCAATTCGTGCCCGCTTGCAGCATAGTTCAGCACTCTTTCGGTCAATCAATGGCTGATGCTCATCGTGCGCTCGCCTGCGGCCGCCGCCGGCTGAGCAGGTGCGTTCTGTCAGTCCCAGCGCGCGGCGATGTGTTCGGCGATGAACGCCGCATCGTCCCCGACACCCAACAGCAGAGCCAGTAGCTGGTTGCCAGCCCGGCCTGTCCACCGCCCACGATAACGGTTTCTATCGTCTGATGGGCCATGCCCCGCCCCCAATCAATTCGTCAAGCCACGCTGACGATCGCGCCGTCGTGCCATTCGGGGTCAGCCAGCAGCAAGGCGCGCAACTGCATGAAGCGCTCGCTCTGCTCCGGGCTTTGGGCGTTGGCCCAGTAGGCCTCCTTGCTCTCGAACACAGCCACCAGGAACAGCTCGCCGGGGTCGGCGTCCATCTGGTAAACGCAAGCGTGACCTGACCGGGCGCCACGCCCATGCTGTCACCCAACGCCTTCAATTCCTCGATCCTGGTCGGGTCAATTTTGATCCGTGCAATCGTGCCGTACATGGTTTCTTGCTCCTATCAATTTGGTTTTTCGAGGCGAGATGCTCGTAGGCTCAGGCCCAAGAGCAGGTACCACAGCGGGTTGACGACGAAGCCGGTCAGCGCGGCCGGCAGCAGCACCAGCGGGCTGGTGGGCGTCAGCACGATCAACCGGCCCAGGTAGACCACGATCAGCAGCGCGCCGAGCAGGAATGTCAACGCGCCAAAGCCAGGGGAGAAGCTCAGATGACGGCGCATGAGGCTGCCGGCGATCAGCACGGCCAGGCCGGCCACGCCGAAGGTGAGCAGGCCGCGCGGGTCAATCTGGCTGGGCAGGGCGGCCACAGCGGCCGGCAGCTCTCCCGGTGGATTGAGGACATTCGCCAGGTCGTAGCCGCCGTGAATGGTGGCCCCCACGGCCGAGATGGCGCCCAGCATCAGGCCGAGCATGGCAACCTGCGCATCGGCCTCGCCCAGCCGCTCGAACAAGGCCACCAGGGCCACGAGCGACAACAGGCCGCCAATGAGCAGGCACAGCGAGTAGAGCAGCGCGTTCTGGAGGACGACGAACGCCACAGAGTACAGCAGCCCGATCAGCGCGGCCGCGATGGCCGCCAGGCCGGCGGCGCGGTCGAAAGCGGACGATGCGTTCATAGATGATACCTCGTTACCAGGATATTGAAGATGGCGCTTGCGGCCATTCGACAGGTCTTGCGCGGAGGCGCCGCCCTGACTGCGCACCTCAGGCCTGGCTGGCCGTCGAGGCCAGGCTTGCAGGGGCGCAGTCAGTAAGGCGGACAGCCCTTTCGCGGCCCCACGCCATGACGATGTCGTGGTTCCAGGCGAAGAACGGTCGCGCGAGCGGCGCCAGGAGATTCATCCAGCGCTTGGTGGTCGTCACGTTCCAATCGTAGCGCGCAGTCGTGATGCCATTGGCTTCGCTGAAGGTCCAGTAACCGGTCCCTTCCAACTCGCCTGTGGCGCGGCCCTCGATGCGCCGGAACGGTTCGATGCAGGTTGTCTCCATCACGAAGGTGAGACGATAAGGCAGCTTGCTCTTCCAGGTGTAGTGGTGGGCGGCGCCGATCCCGCGGCTGTCCCCGCGGCGCAGGCGGACGACCGCCTCGACCCCCCGCCACCACTGCGGCCATCGCTCAACCTCGGTAATCGCCGTCCAGATGGGGGCAACCGGTGCGGCGAGTTGCCAGATGGTGGTAAAAGAATAGTATACGCGGGCTGTCAACAGACCGGCCAGGCTGGCGTCGAGAACGGCGGCATGAGTGTTGGGATTGGAATTGGAAAGCGGTCTCTCGGCGCCTGGGTTCGTCATGATTGCATCTCCTGCCGGTGATTGACATCGGCCTCGTACCGATCATCAGTGACCCCAGGATACACGCGAATGATGCTCTGTGAACAGATCGAACAGTGCTCACTTCTTGTTCATTTTTCGGAAAGCGCGCGCTTTCCTGCACCACGCCCTTGTGTAAAAATCGTTATTCAACGCAAAGACGTTGTGGTTTCAAACGACAATCATCATCGGTCGGGACGATGTGCTTGATCACGATTTCATTTTTTCCGACAACAACGTGATCAATTAACAACCGAATCACTTCCTGTTGTAAATCCGGGCTGGGATTTGCAAGGTTTTCCTGGATACGCTGGCAATATTGCTGGAAATCTTCGATCAATTCCTGCTTGATTTGTTCGGACTTGGCCTCTTGCTCGATTTGCAGAAGGCGCGTTTGAATGTTTTTTTGCTCCTCATCCAGACGTTGTTTGCGCACCAGGTAGGATGGCTTTTCGATCTGCTCATCTTGGTACAAGTCCAGCAGACGTTCTTGCTGACGGTCGAGCGATCGCAAGCGATTTTCCAACCGCTCTTTCTCACCTTGCTCGATGTTGGCAGCTTCATCGCAGCCCCACGCTTGGGAAATCAGTTTGGGATTTTTCAAAAGCTCCACCACTGCGTTCCAAACCAGGGTTTCAACGGTGTTGCCGTCAATGCGGCAGGTATGCTCAGGCGTATCGGGGGCACGGTGAACACCGCCATAGCCACAGCCAGGAAAAATAGCCATTCCCAGCGGGGCGGTGAGTGTATGGCTAAAAGTGGCGCAAATCAACAAGCCGCGCAGGAGATAGCGGTGGTTGCGATTGTTGCGCATTGAGAATCGCTGGTTCGTTTTCAGTCGTTCTTGTGCCATGCGCCAGATATCCTTGTCCAAAATGCTGGGGACGGGAATGGCAATCCATTCTTCTGTGGGGCGAAGCATACTCACCGGGCAAAGACGCTTGCCATGCCCAATTTTACGCAATCGCCCCACCTCATGATACACCTTTTCGGTGCGATTGTAGTAAGCCAATCCGGTATATTGGGTTTGTCGCAGGATGTTTCAATCAGGCTACTGCGCCAGCACTTCCCGCGACGCGGTTGGAGGCCGTCTCGATTCAAGCGATCTGTGATTTCTTGAATAGTCATCGGCTCGGATTGGGTATACCAGGCGTAAATTTGACGCACGACCCTGGCTTCTTCGGCATTGATTTCCCAACGCCCGCCTTCCCTCCCTGTTTTGGGCACGTAATCATACCCATATGGGGTCTTTGGGTTGACCATTGCTCCCTGACGTGCGCAATGCAGACGCCCTCGCCGCATCCGTTCGGCAATCACAGCCCGTTCATACTCGGCAAACAACCCTTGAATGCCGAACAACAGTTGGCTCTGCGGGCTATCGCTCACCGGAGGCTGGTTCACAAACAACATTTGTATCCCGGCTTGCCGAAATTCTTCCAGCAGAAGCACCTGCAACATGTACACCCTTGCCAACCGATCTGGACTCAGGCAGATCACCACCTGGTAACAGCCTTCACCTTCTCGGTCTCGTAACCGATCCAGCGCCGGACGATCCAATTTCGCCCCGCTCACCGCCTCGTCCAGAAAATACAAGTCCTTTCGCAAGGCGTACCCTCGTGGGTGGGACATTCTTCAATCGCCGCCACCTGGCTGGCTATCGTGGCCTCCTCTTCCTGGCGTTGCGTCGAAACACGGGCATACAACGCAGCTGTCTGTTTCATTACGAACCTCCTTCGGCTCTGTTTCTTGACTCAATTTCTGATAAGCGGCTTTCAGTCTGTGCATGGCATCTCGATGGGCTTGGCGTTCCATCCGTACTCGCCATTCTGTTTTTGCTTTCATTGGCTGCCTCCTGAATTTCGCCTCATGACTTTATTCAGGATAGCACATTTCAGCCACCGTAACTTCAGCGTTCTCGCTTGCGCCCGAAACAGATAGGAAGTTCTATTCGATTGTCAAAGTGCAAGTCCCTTCTCTTCACCACCTTCTTGTCGTTTGTAACCATAACGCCAAGTCGCAAGGACGCGAAGGGCGCTATCGAGACCATTCTCACTGCCTGGCTGAGCAGTTACGGCGGCACGCATACTCAGGTCTCAGCGGCAGGAGCCTGCATGGCCTCCAGCGCGCATTCCCAGGCGCCTTCATGGCACAGGCCATCGGCTCGAGCGCGTTCGTAGGCCGCCAACCCCGCCTGCAAGCGCGCCTCGCTCAAGACGACAGCCAGCGCGCTGTCACCCGTTGTCAACTGGTCGCTGACCAGGGCTAATCGCTCTCTGATCGTCGCTCGTCTCTCGTTATCCATGGTGTATCGCCTTCGAGCGCGAGTGTTTCATCTTTTCCTCCTTCTTGCACCGGTCCGGATCGTGGGAGTCACTCGAACCGCGCCGATTCTGCCTAAAACCCACATTTGGGGTTGCTGTCCATCTCCAACCCGACTTGACTTAATTCGGTATTAGTGCTATACAAGTCCGTAAATTATCTCTCACACAGAATGCTCCTTTCCGCCTGCCGCCATGAGGCAGTCAGATTTCTTCATCGCTCTGTCAAACAACTCCAAAATACGCGGCAACTACCGACGGCGGATTGTGCAGTGAGTGTAGCATAAGCCCTGGGAAAGATGGTGATCATGAACACGATGATAAGATACATGCCGCTGCGATACACCTTGCTGCGCCTGGCTGCCCGCGCCGGGCACATTGCCTTTACTCTGGCGATCTCCCTCATGTTGACATTCACCGCAGGTTCGCAGTCTGCGGCGGAAGGGCCGCGTCGAACCGCACCCATCCCGGCTCCCGCTGGCCTGCAGACGACCTTCGTCGTCCGCGGCGCTTCAGCGCCGGCGTCGAAGAAGACCGCGCCCGGCGCGGTTGTCGTCTCCTCGTCGGCGCCCCTCGCCTACGCCTCAACCTGGGCCGATGGCGTTCGGGCCGCGACGGTCGTTGGCGGCATTCCCGCGACCGCGCGCCTGCTCTCGGCGCTTCAATCAACGCAGCCAGCGGCCGCCCAATCTGCCGCGCCCCAGGGCTACATCGTGCGCAACGCCAACCCCGACGGGCCAGACTCGCTCTACGCCGCCATTTATCTTGCCAACGCCAACCCCGGCCACGACGACATCACCTTTGCCATTGATCCGCCTGGGCCGCACACGATTTTCATGCAGGGGCCGGGGCTGCCGGTCATCACCGATCCGGTGACCATTGACGCGACCACGCAGCCCGGCTGGAACGGCGCCCCGGTCATCGAGCTGGACGGCACCCCGTCCTACCAGGCCAATGGGCTTGAGATCCGGGCAGGTTCCACCACGGTGAAGGGGCTGGCGATCAACCGCTTCCAGGTTGGAATCTTCATTCTGGACGGCGGCGGCAGCATCATTACCGGCAACTATATCGGCGTTGGTCTGAGCGGCACGCAAGCGAAGGGCAACGCGCTTTCGGGCATCGAGATTCGCGGCTCCCCCAACAACCGCGTAGAGGGGAATGTCATCAGCGCCAACCATACCGGCGTGTTCATCAACGGCGCGACGACCGGCAACCGGATCTATGGCAACTACGTGGGGACGAACAAGACGGGCGACCAGGCGCTAGGCAACAGCCCTGGCGCGGGGGTCAGCATTCAAGCCGCGAATGAGAACTACGTAGGGGGGGCCGCGGAGGGACAGGGAAACCTGATCTCCGGCAACACCAATGGCGTTTTGCTCTACAACGGGACCGCGGGCGTCTCTATTCAGAACAACGGGATCGGCTTGACGAGCTCGGGCCTCGCCGCCCTGCCGAACACGAGCTACGGCATCGTGTTCCAGGGCGCCAACGGCAACGACATCGGCGGCGATACGGAGGAGGAAGGCAACGTGGTCTCCGGCAACGGGAACGTTGGCATCTATCTGTATGCCGGCGCCAACGGGAACCGCATCCAGGGCAATAGAGTTGGGCTGCAATGGGGCGCAGGGCTTCTGGGCAACGGCAGCGCCGGCATCGCCATCGCGAATAGCTTCGACAACCAGGTTGGCGGCACGGCCGACGGCGCGGAGAACGTGATCGCGGGCAACGCCGGCAGCGGCGTGCATATTTCGGGCACATCGGCGGGCAATCACGTGCTCGGCAACCTGATCGGCGCCGTGCCGTTCGCCCACCCTGATCCGGGCAACGCCGGCCATGGGGTCGAGATCAACGGCGCCAGGGAAAACACGATCGGCGGGACGACCGCGGCCGAAGGCAACGTCATCTCCGGCAACAAGTTGGATGGCGTGTGGATCGGCAACGGCGCCAGAGATAATCGTGTCCAGGGCAACTTCATCGGCCTGACCGGCGCCGGGGGAGCGCTGGGCAACTATTTGCACGGCATCGAGGTGGCGGACGCTGGCGTCAACTTCATCGGCGGGCGCAGCGCCACGCCGGGCGCCGCCCGGCAACGTGATTGCGGCCAACGGCAGCGCCGCGGCCGGCAGTGGGGTCGGCATTGTTCTACACGGGACCACGACCGGCGTCGAAATCAAGGGCAACCTGATTGGCACGAACAGCGCGGGGAGCGCCAACCTGGGCAACCGCAACGCGGGCGTCGCGCTGGTTGGTTCCGACACAGCCTCCAACCTGGTCGGCGGCGAGGATCGCGAGTCGCGCAACGTGATTGCGGGCAACGGTCGCAGCGGTGTGCTGCTGAGCGATCGCGCGGTCAGCAACCGCATCTACGGCAACTTCATCGGCCTGGCCGCGGATGGCACGACGGTGGTGCGCAACGGCCAGCACGGCGTCTCGCTCGAGAACGCGTCCAGCAACTTCATCGGCGCGCCGGCCAACCCCGCCGGCAGCGCGCCCGGCAACGTCATCGCGGGCAACGGCGATGGCAGCCAGGGCAACGGCGTGGGCGTGTTCGTCAGCGCCGGCTCGACGCTGAACAAAATCGAAGGCAACGTCATCGGCGCGGACGCCACCGCCACGCTGGCGCGGCCCAACCGGCTCAGCGGCGTGATTTTGGACGGCGCGGGCACGCGCACCAACCAGGTGGGGCGGGTTGCGGTTGATGGGGGCAACATCATCGTCGGCAACGGGCTGGATGGCGTGACGATCCAGAACGGCGCGGCAGAGAACATCATTTACGGCAACGCCATCGGCGTCAATACCGCCAACGCCCGACTGGGCAACGGACGCCACGGCGTGGCAGTTTACAGCGCGGGCAGCGATCTCAATCTCATCGGCGGGTCGGCCGCGTTCCAGGGCAACATCATCGCGGCCAACAGTCAGGACGGCGTGCGTCTGGCGGAGGCTGCAGCGCGCAACAAGGTGCAGGGCAACAGGATTGGCATGGACGCGAGCGGGACGACGGCATTGGGCAACGGCCAGAGCGGCGTGGTCGTGGACGCGGCAAATACGAACACCATCGGCGGGCCGGGCGTCGGAGAAGGCAATGTGCTTTCCGGGAACGGCCAATACGGCATCAGCCTGCAGAACGGCGCCACCCAAAATACCGTGGCCGGCAATCGTATCGGCACGGATGCGGCCGGCGCGACGGCCAGGGGCAACGGACTCAGCGGGGTGCAGATCAACGCGGCGAACGACAACACGGTTGGCGGGGCTACGGCAACCCGCGGCGCGGCGCCCGGCAATCTGATCTCCGGCAACGTGCAGGACGGCGTGATTCTGGCGGGCGGCGCCACGCGCAACAGGCTGTTGGGGAACATCATCGGCGCGGACGCGACCGGCGCCAGACGGCTGCCCAACGGCTTTCACGGCGTCGAGATCACCGGTGCGCCCGGCAACACCGTCGGCGGGTCGAACAACCCGCCGGCCGCGCTCGCGGGCAATCTGATCTCCGGCAACGGCGACGGCGCTGAAGGCCACGGGGTGGGTGTGCTCATCTCGTTGGCCGCCGCCAACAGCTCGGTGCAGGGCAACCTGATCGGCACGGACCTGGCCGGTGAGAACGCGCTGCCCAATCTGCTCAGCGGCGTGCTGCTGACGGACGCGGGAACGAACACCAATCAGATCGGCGGAACGGGGTTCGACGTCGAGAACATCATTTCGGGCAACATGCTCGACGGCGTCGCCATCCAGAGCGGCGCCGCGGAAAACCGGGTGCAGGGCAACATCATCGGGCCGAATCGAACCGGGGCGCGGGTGCTGGGCAATGGGGCCAATGGCGTGAAGATCTTCGACGCGCCGCGCAATTCGATTGGCGGGAGACGACCGTGATGGGGTCGGCGCCGGGCAACACCATCTCCGGCAACGGGCTGATCGGCGCGCAAGGGCACGGCATTGCGATTGCCGGCCCCAATGCCATGGGCAATGTCGTGCGGGGCAACCTGGTTGGCACGGACGCGACGGGCACACGGGCCCTGGGCAACGGCCTGAACGGCGTCTATCTTCAAGGCGCGCCGGGCAACACCATCGGCGGCGAAACGTTGGTCGGCATCGCCTCGCCGCGCAACGTGATTGCAGCCAACGGCCAGGCGGGTGTGAAGATCGAAGGCGCGGGCGCCAGCGGCAACAAGGTGCTGGGCAATTCCATCGGCGTGAACGCGGCGGGCACGGTCGCTCTGAGCAACGGGAGTGATGGCGTCGTCGTGCAGGGTGCGCCGGGTAACATCATCGGCGGAGCAGCGGCGCCGGCGGGCGCGCTGCCCGGCAATGTCATCTCTGGCAACAGCGGCAACGGCGTGGGCATCTATGGCACGGCCGCCAGTGGCAACAAAGTGCTGGGCAACCTGATCGGCCCGGACGCGGTGGGCGCGGCCAGTTTGGGCAACACCCGTGCGGGCGTGGCCGTTGACAGCGCCAGTGGCAACACCATCGGCGGGCCGCGCAGCGGCGCAGGCCCTCAGCCGGGCAACGTCATCTCCGGCAACGGCGAGGACGGCATCCAACTGACGCGGCCGGGCGCAACCACAAATACCGTGCAAGGCAATTTCATCGGCGCCGCAGCGGACGGAACGAGCGCGCTGGGGAATGATGGTCATGGCGTTTTCTTCACCCTGGGCGCGAGTGAGAACGACATCGGCGGCGCGGGAGCGGGCGAAGGCAATGTCATCGCCCATAACGCCGGGGCGGGCGTCTTCGCCGATTCTGGCCGGACCAACACCTTCGCGGTCAACAGCATCTTCGCCAACGACAGCCTGGGCCTCGACCTGGCGCCGGCCGGGGCGACGGCCAACGACAGCGGTGACGCGGACGATGGCCCCAACCGCCTGCAGAACTTCCCGCTGCTGCTGACCCTCTCCGCCAACCGCAAGACCCTGACCGGCTCCATCAACAGCCAGCCCTCGCAGAGCTATCGGCTGGAATTCTTCGCCAGCCCCACCTGCGATCCTTCGGGTTACGGCGAGGGTGGGACGTTCCTGGGCGCAACTACGGCCACCACCAACGCCTCGGGCAATGCCGCGTTCTCGGCCACCTTCGTCAATGCGGTGCCGGCCGGTGACCAGATGACGGCCACCGCCACGGACCCCAACGGCAACACCTCGGAGTTCTCGCGCTGTTTCGACGGCGCGACCCCGATCGTAGATGCCATCGAACCGGCGTCAGCCAGCGCGGGCATCAACGTCGAAGTCACCATCCTGGGCTACTTCTTCCAGCCCGGCTTGCAGGCGGCGGTGGGGTCGAGCATCGTGCAGGGCCTTCAGCACTTGCCCGACGAGACAGCGCCGCCCTTCCGCGCGCGCGTGCGCGGAACGCTGGTCGCGGGCCTGGCGCCAGGCGCGCGATGTAACCGTGACCAATCCCAACGGCCGGGCAGGCGTACTCGCCCAGGGATTCACCGTGCGGTCGGATGTCAGCCGCGGGCTGGGCGCGGCCACCGTCACCTACGGCCCCTACACCTGGCGCGGGGTGACTTCAGCCAACTATCCCTTCGTGGTCTCATGTGTACCACACGCAAGCATCACAGTCGAGGAGCCGATCTACGGCGACCCGCCGAGCAGCGTCACCCTGGTGGACAGCCAGGGCAACCTGCTGGGCGTCATGACCCGTGTGTCCAATTTTTCCGGCGGCGGACTCTACCGCGGCGCGGCGAGCATCCCCAACACGGCCCTGGGCGTCGTCGTGACCAAGCGGGTCGTCTGGTCCGATGGCGTCACCATGACCGAGACTGTGCTGAGCGGCCGGCTGGCCTGCATTGATCCGGCCGGCAAGGTCTTCGATGCCAGCACGAGCGCCCCCTTGCCAGGCGCGGTGGTGACGCTCTACCAGCGCGACCCGGTCACGGGCGACGCGATCTGGAACCCGGCCCTTTCCGGGCAGCTCAACCCGCAGGCCACGAACAGCGACGGTCGCTACGGCTGGCAGACGTCAGCGGGCAGCTTCTACGTGCTGGCCGCCAAGCCCTGCTTCGCCGACGCGCAGAGCCGCACCGTGACCGTACCGCCGCCGGTGACGGACCTGGACATCGGCCTGACCCCGCGCGCCTGCTCGCCTGTGCAGATGGCCGCGGTCGAGGTGACGGACGGCGCGGGCAATCCAGCGGTTGCACTGACGCCCGGCGCGTCCATCCGTCTGCGCGCGGTGATCAGCAATACCGCCAGCAGCGCCGGCCGCGTGGGGCAGGATGTGACCGCGACCTACAGCCTGATCCTGGTGGATGCGCGCGCCAGGCGATCCCGGCGCTCTCCGAGAGCGGCACGCGCACGCTGGCGCCCGGCGCCAACACGCTGACACTGGAAGGGCGACTGCCCACCTCGCCGGAAGGCGAGTACACCTTCGGCGTCCGCGTGAGCTTCGACCAGCAGACCAGCTTCCAGGCGGCCCGGTTCCGGATGCAGTCGCCACGCCTGTATCTGCCGCTGTTGCGGCGTGCGGGCGGGGGCGGCCCCACGCCAACGCCCACGCGCACTCCCACGGCCACGCCAACCACGACCAGCAACGATTTTGTGCGCCGGGTCATCGAGCTGAGTAACGCCGCGCGCAGCCAAAACGGCCTGCCGCCGCTGCAAACACAGACCAACCTGGGCAATGCGTCCGCCTGGTTCGCCGGGGACATGGCGGCGTATAACTACATCAGCGCCAACCACATTGATCGCCTGGGCCGTGACATGACCACGAGATTGGTCGGCTTCGGTTACTCGCCGCACTACACGATTGCTGAGAATATCGCCTGGGGGCAGGACTCAGCCGAAGCAGTGGTGAATGCCTGGCTGAACAGCCCGCCCCATCGCGCCAATCTCCTCAATCCCCTGGTCTGCGAGATTGGCGTCGGCTACGGCTACAACGCAGCAAGCACTTACAAACATTACTGGGCGCAGGACTTCGGCTGCCGTTCTGGCGCGGCCACCGCGACCGTCACGCCGACCGCCGCCGCTTCCAGCACGCCCACGCGCACACCGACCGCGACGCGTACCCCGACGCGCACGCCCACCGCGTCCGCAGGCACACCGACCGCCACGCCCACCGCGTCCGCAGGCACGCCGACCAGCACACCGACCGCCACGCGCACCCGCACGCCGACCGTCACGCCCACGCGCACGCCCACCGCGTCCGCGGGCACGCCGACCAACACACCGACCGCCACGCGTACGCGCACGCCCACCGCTACCCCCACAGCCACAGCGTCTGCCAATGGCATCTACGGTCGGGTCACCTCGCACGGCGCGGCCGCGGGCGGTTTACGGCTGGACCTCCGGCGCTGGAACGGCGATGATTGGAGCACACAGGCCGCGACGATAACGGCCGCAAACGGCAATTATCTCTTCGTCGGCGCGCCGGCGCTGACCGCGGACGAGTTCTACGCGGTGCGCTATCTGAACACCCCCGACGACCCCAACCCTGGCGAGGGGTATCTGTGGAGCTGGTGGGGCAACCGGCTGGCCGCCTACACCGCAGGCGCGACGGCCTGGGGCGGAGACTTCGACGTGGCCGATGTCGCACTGGTCTCGCCAGAGGATGGGGCCGAGATCACGCTGCCGGCGCAGTTCTGCTGGACCCCGCGCGGCGTAGCCACCGACACCTACCGGCTGGCGCTCTACAACTGGCTGACCGGCGAAACCGCCACGACGGCCTTCCTGGGCAACGTGGCTTGCGTCAACCTGACGGGCATTCCCGCCGGCTGGCCGTCAGGCGAAGTCTACATGTGGTGGGTTGAAGTGGGGCAAGGCCCGGACCCGAATGCGACGCCGTACAACGTCGGCGCCTCGCAGGGCGACCGCCTGGTGACCATCAACCACAGCGGGCTGGCGGGCCGCGGGGCCATTCCGACGCCGTCCTGGTGGCCGGCGTCGGTGGCGAGCGCCGGGCGACCCTAATTCACTCGGCGGCGGCAGTCAGTGCGGTTGCCTGCTTGATGACCTGTTTTCTGTGGATGGAATACCCGCACGATACAGATCATAACGATGCGAATCAACCCCGATCGTGAGGGTGATTTCCAACTTCTGACGCAATTGTGCTACAATACCGCCATGCAAAAGCTGCCGATCGGTATCCAGTTCTTCGACTCGCTGCGCGAAGGCAATTTCCTCTACGTTGACAAGACCGAGCAGATCTACCGGCTGATCAACACAGGAACCTTCGTCTTCTTATCGCGGCCGCGACGTTTTGGCAAGTCGCTGCTGGTCTCCACGCTGCAGCATCTCTTCCAGGGACATCGTGAGCTTTTCCGCGGGCTTTGGATCGAAGACAAGGTTGACTGGCGGCCGCGCCCGGTGCTGGTGATCAACTTCAACGATCTGGACTATCACGAACAGCCGTTGGAGCGAGCGCTGACCAATCACCTGGATCGCCTGGCCGCCGAGCATCAGGTTCAACTGCAGGCTGAACACTACAAAGATAAATTCCAGGAACTGATCGTCTGCCTGTCAGCCGAGCAAAAAATCGTTCTGCTCATTGACGAATACGACCGGGCTATCACCGACCTGTTGGAGAACGAGCAGAAGGTGGCCGAGCATATCGCCACCCTGAAAAATTTCTATTCGGTGCTGAAGACCACCGCGGCCAACCATATCCACTGGACTTTCCTGACCGGTATCTCCAAGTACGGCAAGCTGTCGCTCTTTTCCGATCTGAACAACCTGCTCGACATCACCCTGGACGAGCGTTTTGCCACCCTGGTCGGCTATACGCAGGAGGAACTGGAGCGCTACTTCCCCGACCGCATCGAAGCCCTGGCCGCACGCTTCGCCGTCAGCCGGGCGGAGATGGTGGAGGCCATCCGCTTCTGGTACAACGGCTTTTCCTGGGATGGCAAGCAGACGCTCTATGTGCCCTTCTCCACGCTGGTCTTCTTCGAACTGCAGAGCTTCGAGAATCACTGGTTCGCCACCGCCACGCCCAGTTTCTTGATCAAACTCCTGCGCAGCAACCAGGTGGCCGCCTATGAACTGGACGAAATCTATGCCGACAACCGGTTGCTCGATTCGGCCGACGTGAATCACATAGATGCGGTCTCCCTGCTATTTCAGACCGGCTATCTCACCATTCGAGAGAGACTGCCCTCTGTCGCTGGCACCGAATACCGGCTTGGCTACCCCAATCACGAAGTGGCACAGGCTTTCAGGCAATACTTGCTGGCGGATTATCTGGGGCCACGGGTAGGCGCCCTTCCATCTTCCTTGACAGGCAGGCTGCAGAAGGCGCTGCGCCGGGATTCCATCGCCGAATTTGTGCTGATCCTCAATTCGGTCTTTGCCAGCATTCCTCACACCATTCATCTTCCGCTGGAAGCCTACTACCATTCACTGGTCTATCTGATCCTCAGCGTACTTGGCTTCGAGGTGAACGCCGAAGAGGTCATGGCGCATGGCCGTATAGACGCGGTGCTGGAACTGCCCAACAGAATCTACATCATCGAATTCAAGATGACCAGCGCGCAGGTTGCGCTCGATCAGATTCGGGCGCGCGGTTACGATCAGCCCTACCGCGCCAGCGGCAAACCGGTGGTGCTGATCGGCATTGCCTTCGACAAGGAAAAACGCGCCATAGGCGACTGGAAGTCAGAACCGGCGGCTGAACAAAGTCAGAGGAATCAATGACAGAAGCTCGCATCCACGCCGTCACCGGCGTGTTCGGCTATTCCGGCAAGCAGCATTGCGCAACGTCTGCTTGCCCAGGGCCAGCCGACGATCACTCTCACCAACTCGACCGACCGCCAACGCGTTCGGAGGCCGGCTGCGGATTTACCCGTTCCACTTCGACCGGCCTGACGAGCTGGCGCGCTCGCTGCAGGGGGTCGAGGTGCTCTACAACACCTATTGGGTACGTTTCAACCACCCGCTCTTTCGCCACGCGGACGCAGTGCGCAATACACTCGTGCTCTTCGAGGCGGCCAAACGCGCCGGCGTGGCGCGGATCGTGCATGTGAGCATCACCAACCCCTCGGAGGACTCGCCGCTGGAGTACTTCAGCGGCAAGGCCCGGCTGGAGCGGGCGCTGATCGAGTCAGGTCTGTCGTATGCCATCCTGCGGCCCACGGTGCTTTTCGGTAAGGAGGACATCCTTATCAACAACATCGCCTGGCTGCTGCGCCGCCTGCCCATCTTCGGCGTCTTCGGCGACGGCGCCTACAAGCTGCAACCGATCTACGTGGATGACCTGGCTGCCCTGGCCGTGGTGCAGGGCGCGGCGCGGGAGAACGCGATCATTAACGCCATCGGCCCCGAAACGTTCACCTACCGGGAGATGGTGGGGACCATCGGCCGCTTGATCGGCGCACGGCGGCCGGTGATCGGCATGCCGCCGGCCGTGGGCTACTGGGTCGGTCGTGCGGTTGGCGCGCTGGTCGGCGATGTGACCATCACGCACGAGGAGATCGCCGGACTGATGGCGAATCTACTCTATGTGGATGCCCAACCGGCCGGCGCAACCGCGCTCAGCGCGTGGATCGCGACCCATGCTGACACCTTGGGCCGGCGCTACACGAGCGAATTGGCGCGGCGTCAGGATCGCGTGGCCGCGTATCGAAGCAATTGAGATGCGACTTGAGAGGTTATACCGCCTTGATCAGTGGTGTACCTACTTCAGCCCCAACGCAGGCATAGGAGCAATTTCCTCGCTATACAACCAGCTATCGAAGAACGCCCCTAATTCCTGTCCGCTGACCTCTTCCGCCACGGCGATAAAATCGGCAGTCCTGACATTGCCACCCTCGAAGCGGTCAAAATAGGTTCTCAGAATAGCGAAGAAGGCCTCATCGCCGACCTCGATCCGCAGCGCGTGCAGTCCCAGCGCCCCCCAGGCGTACACCCCGCCGTTGAACAGGCTGTCAGCCGCGGGTTTGCCCGGCGGGGTCATCTTCTCGCGGGACTCAACGACATGCTCGTATCGGTCTCTGACCCACGCATCAAGAGCTTCGCTTCCCTGTGTGTTCAACCCACAGCCCCTCCGCATAAGCCGCAAAGCTTTCATTCAGCCAGATGTCGCTCCAATCCGCCAGACTGACGCTGTTTCCAATCCATTGATGCGCGACTTCGTGAGCGATGATCCGCTCAGCGGACGAGATGTCCTCAAGATTGATTATGTCAACGCCGAAGATCGCCATCGTCTGCGCTTCCAGGGCGGTACCAACCTCCGTATTCATCACCACCGAACCATACACCTCGAAGGGGTACGGGCCGAAAATTTCGCCAAAGAAGGCGAGCATCTCCGCCTGGCGGGCGAAAGGTGCGCGTATCGCTGCGTCCAATCCCACCGCATAGTAGTTGCGAATTGGTATCCCATTCGGGCCTTCCTCGGTTTCGACTTCGAACTCGCTGATGTTCACCGTGGTCAGATAACTTGGTATCGGATCACGGGCTTCCCACAAAGGTGGTGGAATCGCCGTGATCAATCGTGTCAGCCAGCACTCCATTCGCCGCAACCGCGAAGGGTTTGGGCACGGTGACGCGGAAGGTGTAGGTCGCTTTGTCCAGGGGATGGTCGTTCACCGGGTAGTAATTGGCAGCGCCGTCGGGTTCGCTCAACACGAAGCTTCCCCGGCCAAAATTCACCCAGCCGGTCGGCACAGGGATCGCAACCGATTCAATCGCTTCAGGTGCGCCGTGGTAGGTTACCTCGACCGTGAAGAGCTCGTTTGCGTCAAGTGGCGTTGCCGGCGTGATCGTCAGTTCTTGCCCGCTGCGGCTGAACTCGGCTGGCTGACCATCCACGGTGATGCCCGCGATGGTGAAACCGATGAAGTCCAGGTTGAAAGCGCTCAGATCTTGTGTCGCCTTTGCTTCGATGGTAGCAACGCCGTTTAGGGTACTGGCGCCAACATCACTGACGGTCAAGTCAAGGCGATAATGCTGGACATCATAGCCGCCATTACCGAAGCCGGGATACAAGGAGTCGCCGAGGCCAGACGCCCCGGACTTTGGTCCAGAGCCAGGTGTTGGCGGAGCGGGTGGTGGGGTCGGCGCTGGCGGCTCTGGTGTTTGAGCCGGAGCTTCGACGACCGAAGTGGGTATGGCGCTTCCACATCCAGCCAAGAACAACATCACCAGGGTCACTGCCATAGCCTGCTGCAAAACCTGTTTCCAGTTCATGGTTGTCTCATTTCATTC